>JAEORX010000146.1 GCA_016840685.1 Candidatus Thorarchaeota archaeon | reverse complement strand
ATCGATTTTCTAGGAACCGGATATCCACTGGGCTCAAGGATTGCCATTCGAGTAACACCGAAGACCCTCTCTTATTGGAAAGGCACTAGGTTCTACAAGTGGAGGAATCCAGTCAGATGACTACTGAGTGAGCTGTCCTGCAGCCTTTGCTTTCCTCTCAGTCATAACATAGAACAATGATGAGATAATTAGACATGCTATTCCCCAAATCAGAATGCACATTGATGGTCTGACCAATCCTATCAATAGATATGAGAGAGATAGGAAGAGACCTGTAAATAAATGATTGAAGACTGTGGATGCGTATGCTGGGATTAGCTGAAGAGATTGGTCATAGTGTGTGAGTGCATATCGAGATCCCATAAACGCTGCGGGCAGTGTTGCTAGTCCAAGAATGGTATACCAGTTAGTAAGACTGAGTGCGATAGGAATGAGAATTGAGAGATAGACAGACCCCATTAGTATGACATAGCCTTTCGCTGCACGCTGGCGACCAAGACGAACGACGATGGTCCTTTTCCCTGCATCACGATCTGCGTCATGGTCAGGAAACTCATTGATGTACAACACAGCTGTGATGAGAATAGCTATGGGGAGTGAGGGATACACAGCCTCCCATGCTAGTACTTGAGTCTGTACAAAATATGCCCCAAGAGTCATAAGAACCCCAAAGTTCAAACCAATGAACACCTCGCCATATCCCCTACTGACAAGCCGGAAGGGAGGAGCAGTGTAGAAAAATCCAGAACCGATTCCAATGATCCCGAGTATCAAGACCTCAATGCCTCGCGTATACGCAAGATAGATACCAATCCCGCCACCAAGAACAAAAAATACCATAGCCTCAATAAAGACCTCACGGGGAGTCATCCAACCACGTTGGATCATTCGGCTACCGCCAGTAAAAGGTCTTACGAATTCAATATTGATGTCGTCAGTACCACTTACATGGTCATAATAGTCATTGGAAATATTGGCTCCAATATGTACTGATATACCAGCGATGAGTGTCAGGATGAATACATCAAGAAGGAATATTCCAGTCGAAGCCCAAGCTACACATGTACCAAGAATGACAGGGACAATGGCGGCTGTTAGAAATGGAGCTCTCATCTCTGCTAGCCAGACTCGAAGCCTTGAGGGTTTTTCGAGTGATATTTCATCGCTAGTATTCATGGTCAGCACCAGATTGAGCCTTGATATTTTTGCATGAAGAAAAGGCTTGTCTTTGTCATAAATTCTTCAGGATGAAAGGCAATTGCTTTAAGGTGCTTACGATTTGAAGCAAAATGCTAGGTGTATCATCTAATGTCGGAGCGACCCTTTGTTCATGCTGGTTCTGAACCACAAACAGATGAAGAAGCATCGAAACTTATGCATACAGCCAACCTGCTCGAGAATGAAAAGATAAGGACCCGGATTAATCTCATCAATGAAGAAATCAAGCGATGTCTTCTGGATGAGGACGGAGAACCAGCTCTGCTGTATGAAACGACTCGACACCTAATCCTTGCTGGCGGCAAACGCCTTAGATCTCTCTTGTTGATACTATGTTGCGAAGCTGTCGGTGGAACCGTCGTGGATGCACTTCCATTTGCTCTAGCCACAGAGTTTGTGCAGACAGCCAGTTTAATCCATGATGATGTAGTGGATGAGGACACAATGCGTCGAGGTGTTGAAACTACTCACCAGAAATATGGTAGGAAGATGGCAATAATTGCCGGAGACCTATTAGTGGCACTTGCAATCAGGCTAATAGGAGAGAGGTCGACTCCCGAATTGCTCACATATGTTGCAGCTGGAGGCATCAAGATGTGTGAGGGAGAAGCTGCAGATCTTCTGATGAGCCGGAACAAAATCCAATCCTATACAACAGAATCAGCACTAGATATCATAAGAATGAAGACAGTCTCATTCATGATTTCCGCAGCCAAGGTTGGAGCTATGTTGGGAAAAGCTAATGATGCCCAGCTAGAAGCCTTGATACAGTACGCAGAAATGCTTGGTTTTTCTTTTCAAATTCGTGATGACATACTCGACATTGTAGCAACACAAAATAGAACTGGTAAATCAGTTCAATCCGATCTACGAGGGTACCGGAGCAATTTTGTCCTTGCACATGCACTTGAGAGTTGCTCCAAGAAACAAAAGGAGGAGCTGGTCAAGAAGCTCAATGAAGGAGATGTAGAATACACGTTAAATAGGATAAATGAATTCAAATCCGTAGATTACTCAAACAGGATTGCCAATAGCTTCATGCTTGAAGCTAAGAAATCCATTCGAGGATTTGATTTTGCTAATGAAGAATTATTGCTTCTTCTTGCAGACTTCGCCATGCAACGGCTTTACTGATCAAATAACTTGATTCAATATTCTCACAAGCGTTTTAGACGCAAGATCAACTGATAGGGGTAATCGACATCGTATCAGGGGTTCGAGGAACCTTACACCTGCAAGTCGCATGCAAATGTCTGTTGTCATATCCGAGGGCATGACAGAATCAGCTACCTTAAGGACTCTAAAGGCTGTATCGAGCTCGTAGCCAAATTCAAACTTCCATTGTTTTTCGTATTCAGATAGAGGAGTGTCCATCTTCAAATGGTTTACAATGGTATGTCCAGCGATCTTGCCACCACAGAGGGCTGTTGGAAGTCCACCACCATTGGATGCCATAACATGACCTGCTGCATCTCCAACCAACAAAACATTGTTTGTCCAAGTCCTCTTGAGTGGTCCACCCACCGGAATGATAGCACCTACTCTACTCTCGATCTTAGCGTTCTTTAATGAAGATGCAAGAGTCTTGAATGCGAAATGATTGAGGTATGACCGAAGAGGTTTCTCATCATGAACCATGTTTCGTCTCATTCCGAAGCCGATATTGGCAACTCCATCACCTTTTGGGATACACCAGGCATATCCCCCAGGAGCAATCTTTCCTCCAAAGTACATCTCCACTACAGAAGTATCTGTATCAACACCACTCATCACATATTGAAGAGAAGGACTGAGATCACTCTCTGAATTCATAAACTGAGGTCCAAGAGACCTACCAACAATAGAACGGGAGCCATCAGCTCCAACAACAATCCTTGCCCTTGTTTTTTTAGTGGATTGATTGGATTTTATTACAAGTTCATTATTGCGAGTTCGCGTCTTAACAAAAGATTGAAGGTGAAAATCAGCGCCTGCGTCCATTGCTAGGTGGGTTAGATACTGGTCGAACCCTGTCCTATCAATGATATTCGCTTCAAAGGAGAAATCATAGGAAGCACCATTGGGAGAGATCAATCGAATTGTCCTAGTCCTATTTGTGACGAACTTTGTAGGCACATGAACTTCTCGAGGCATTCTCTTAGACTTTGGGAACAAGTTATGAGCCTCTGAGGGCGTCGGTAGTAGTTCACCACACTGAACAGGAATGCCAACTGTGGTTCGTCTCTCAAAAACGACTGTACTGAATCCATGCTTCACAGAAACCTTGGCTACGGTGGAGCCAGCTGGACCTGCACCCACTACCGCAACATCATAAACTCCTGTCAAGATCTACCATCCAAAGTTGCTTTTAATGAATAATTATATAGTCTGTTTAAAGCCTTCTTGAAAGCAGAGAACTTGGCTACTGAAATGGCTACTGAAACCATTTTGTCGATGGCATTATTAGAGACACAGTCGCAGATATGAAGAGCAGGGAGTAAGAGTGAGTAAACATACACCGATGCAGAGGCAATATCTTCATCTGAAGAGACAATATCCAGATTGTATCCTGATGTATCAGCTAGGCGACTTCCATGAGATGTTCAATGAGGATGCAAAGATTGCGAGTAGAATTTTGGACATTGTCCTCACTGCCAGAGGGGAGGGTGTTGAAAAGTGGCCAATGTGTGGAGTACCGAATCACTCCGTTGATGGATATATCGCCAAACTCCTACAGGCAGGACATACTGTCGCCATAGCTAGACAAGTAGAGGAGGCGTCTCAGGCAAAGGGTCTGGTAAAGCGAGATGTTGTCCGTGTCATCACTCCAGGAACAGTGCTTGAGAGCACCATGTTGGATGACACGACCAATAACTATCTTGTCGCCCTGGTTCAACATGAAGACCTGATAGGGATAGCGGCGGTCGATGTGTCTACAGGAGAATTCCTAGCCACTCAATTCAAAGCAACCTTAGAGAGCGAAACCACACTGAACGAGATAGGAAAATTCTCACCAGCTGAGGTACTCATACCTGACTCAACCAAGAAGTCGAAACTTCGGACAAGTCTTGAGGAAATGGGAATCCGAGTCACACTCCGTAGTGACACAGACTATTCTGCACGAACAGCAGAAGAACGCATCAAGGAGCAGTTCGGAGTGACCACACTTGATGGCTATGGACTGACGGAGAATCGTGTTGCCCTAGGGGCTGCTGGTGCGATTCTTGCCTACCTGATTGAAGTTCACAAGACTGGAGTTGTAACGGTTTCTGGAATTCGTAGCTATAGTGTAGAAACTCACATGGTTGTTGATACAACAACTCAGCGAAATCTGGAACTTGTTAGAAACGCTAGGGATGGGAGTTTTCGTGGTACCCTCCTCTCAGTCCTATCGAGAACTGTGACTCCAATGGGCAAGCGGATGCTGAAACAATGGATGTTGAGACCCCTCAGAAACCTACAAGAGACAGGAAAGCGTCAAGATGCAATCGAGGAGCTGGCACGGGATGCACTCGTTAGAAAGGAGATTTCAGGTTCTCTTAGAGACCTGGGAGACCTTGAGAGAGTGACTAGCAGGATAGTGTTTGGCGCAGCCAATGCGAGAGACCTCCTTGCGTTGAGGAATGCCTTGGCAAAGTTACCAAAGATCAAAAAATCACTCTTCGAATGCAAGAGCGATCTACTAAGAACCTCCGCTGAGTCTATTGATCCTTTGATGAATCTACACAAGAAGCTGAAAGAAGCCATTGTTGATGATCCACCAGTTTCGGTGCGAGATGGAGGAATGATACTCAAAGGTTTCAGTAAGGAACTAGATCAACTAAAGGAAACGATTGCATCAGACAAAAAGTGGATAGCTTCCCTTCAAGCATCAGAACGCAGAAGAACTGGTATCAAGAGTCTCAAGGTCGGCTTCAATAAGGTCTTTGGATACTACATAGAAGTTACGAAGTCCAACCTCTCTCAAGTGCCTCAAAATTATGAGAGAAAACAGACACTCGCAAACGCTGAGAGATTCATAACTCCTGAGTTGAAGGAAAAGGAGTCGACAGTTCTAGCAGGTGAGGAACGAATAAACAAGGTCGAATATGATATCTATGAAGGTCTTCGCAACGAGGTTCGAGATGTCACTCTTGTCCTTCGCCAAGACTCTGAGTCAGTTGCTGTAGCTGATGTACTAGGTTCCTTGGCGGATGTTGCAGTCACCAGACGATACTGCCGACCAAAGTTAACAGACAGTACTCGAATTAAAATCATTGATGGAAGGCATGCCGCCCTTGAAGTCATTCTTGGCCCCAATGAGTTTGTTCCCAATAGCATCGAGATTGGTGATGGAGGGACCACTCTGATGATTGTAACAGGACCAAATATGGCTGGAAAGAGCACGTACATGCGTCAGTGTGCCATCATTGTCCTACTGGCACAGATGGGTTCCTTTGTACCAGCCAAGAGTGCTGAGATTGGTCTTGTCGATAGGATCTTCACAAGGGTAGGAGCGTTTGATGACCTCACAGCAAGACAGAGCACATTCATGGTCGAGATGGTGGAAACTGCCAATATCCTGAACAACGCCACTGAGAGGAGTTTGGTCATTCTTGATGAGATTGGAAGAGGAACCTCAACATTCGATGGCATGGCTCTTGCATGGGCAGTGGCAGAAAGGATTGTGCAGATGAAGACGCGTACGCTCTTCGCCACGCACTTTCATCAACTCACGGATATGACCAAGCTATACCATGGCGTAAAGAATGTCCACACGCTGGCAAAGGAATCTGGCGATACCATAATCTTCCTTCACAGAATAGTAGATGGTGGGACTGATAGAAGCTATGGAGTCCATGTGGCAGCTCTTGCGGGTGTGCCTGAGCAGGTAGTGAAACGAGCAAAGGAGCTCCTAGTAAGACTAGAGAAGGAAAATGTTACCGCAGTAGACATGTCAGAAACGGGTTTTGACGAAACAGAGCAGGCTAGCCTTGAGGCTTTGGTCATTGATGACCCAATTGTGGAGAGAATAAGACATATTGACATAGATAGAACGACTCCAATGGATGCACTACATGAGCTGAAAGAAATACAGGATGAAATTAAGCGTCGCGAGCACTAGAAGGTTGTTGGTGTTCAAATCTCGTTAGAATGATCAAATGAGTTAGACTGTGTTAATGGTCATTTCGCGCCAAATCCCTAATACTGTTTTTTGTTGGAGTAAATATTCAGACCACGATCTTGGAATGAATAGTGTTCACGAACCCATCATCAGGTATCAGTTCTCGGGACTGGTAATTCATTCCACATTAGAATGCATATTCGGGCTTTCGATTTATCGTCAGTTTCTTATTGTATATAGCAGGTGCGAATCCACATCAAATGAAACTGCTCCGAATGTATTATTGGAATCTCCAGTATTCCTTAGATTTTCGCTGTTCTACGGCACAACTATGGATTTTACCCATCGAATCATTGTCGAAAAAAAGAAAGAATGTAAAAAGAATTTGCAACATTAATGAACATATGCTTATTATAAAAAAGAAGCTGAAGGACTGTTCCAAATGGCGACTAACGATTTTTCGAAAGAACCGGAAAATGGTGCAGACTCCTAACCTCGACATTTTGTGCATCTGCATAGTTCTAAAACAGAAGAAACGATTTAGTTACGAGCAGTGTGAAAAATCACTAGAGTCGATTAAATAGCGAAATTGGGAACATCTTATATTATAGTAATCAAGCCTCTCTCAATGTCAAGTTCACCTGAACGATTATCGTTCATGGATTTGATAGCGTGAGATAAGGAAGAAAAGGCATCTTCCTGTCTGAGAGAGGATGAAAAGATGGGCGATACCTCTAGGGGTACCGCCATACCACTGACAGACCAGAGGACAGACCAAATGATAGTCATCATATCACTCGGCATCGTGTTCGCGTTGACTGTTGGTGGGTTTGTTATGGCGGCAA
>JAEORX010000145.1 GCA_016840685.1 Candidatus Thorarchaeota archaeon | reverse complement strand
CTTCGAGAACATGGTTATGCAGCACAGGCTGATCACCCTCTTGGAGGTCTGGTCCTGTTTCCTCCTCTTGCTCAGAAAGGTGGGATTGGTTGGGTTGGTAAACATGGTCTCCTAATCACCCCTGAGTTTGGTCCCAGAGTGAGACTGGCTGCAGTCTACACGAGTATTCAGAATCTTCCTTTTGCTAGTACCAATGCTCATGCGTGGATCGAAGATTATTGCCAAGTGTGCGGAATATGTGTTGATCAATGTCCCCCGAGAGCAATCCTTGATGAGTCCGTAGCACATGAAAATGGTCGAATCACACATGTCTCTCAGCAGGAATGCTTCGAGTACTTCGCGCAATACTATGGGTGCTCAGTATGCATCAAGGTTTGTCCTTTCTCAGAAGGTATGGAAGCCTATGAACGACTACAAGCAGTTGTTGAGAGAAGTTGACGAAACCTTTGAGAGACGTACCTGCCAAATATGGACTAGGATGCAAGTTCTGCCTCACATATCCAAAGATCCCACATAACTGGCTGGTGAAACCCGCCCTGAGGCGATAGCAAGACACATGATGAAACAGAGTGCTGCAATTCCAAAGGCTCCATACATCATAAAATCCTGCCCCATTTGCTGCGCAGTCAATCCGATCCACACTGCAACGACGATTATAATTAAAGCAACAATCATTCCACAGACTCGGGATATCATTGAGGGTTTCTTCTTAGGCGGCAAGACAGACTCAATCCTCCTTTTAGTCCCTGATGCAATCCTGACTTATGTATACACTTGTTCTCTTTTTCTTTCAAATTAGTTTGATTCAATGAATTTCAAGTCAATGGAAAATTCTTCTGAGAACCCAATAAGACTCTCTATAGTCTTATCATCAAGAGGGATTCCCTTCTCCTCACGTTGATCTTGTTCCTCAAATTCCTTCTCCCCATGAACGAAGATTCTACCCTGTCCCTCTGCTCTCTCAGCATTTTTCAAACGAACAATCATGTCATCCATTCTGGTTTTGAATGAATCAATATCTATGAAGTATGATGGGTCCAGTGCCATGAAGAAATGTCCGATTCTTGGATGACTCGGTTTACCCTCTTTAAAGAATTTCAAATCCCTCAGGTAATTTCCACCGGATAGTACTCCACAGAGAACATCCACCATTGTCGCTAGTCCATATCCCTTATGCCCTCCATGGAGCTCGCCCTCCCCGCCCAATGGGAATATGCCACCTTCGCCAAGTCCCCGATATAGGTTTTTCAGGACTTGTGCCGGATCATCGGTACTGTGACCAGTTTCATCTGTTGCCCATCCCAATGGAATTTTCTTTCTAGTCCTGTCATAAACCTCAAGCTTACCACTTGGTACAACACTCGTTGCTAGGTCCATCACCCATGATCTTTCACTCTTTGTGGGAGCTGCGAAAGCGATTGGATTAGTCCCAATCATTGCATTCCTGCTGAAAGTGGGCACCACAAGTGGTTCTGAATTTGTCATTGAGATTCCAATTAGGTCATGTTCTAGTGCCATCATTGCGTAATAGCCCGCAAAACCATAGTGATTGGAATCAAAAACCGTAACAATCCCCACTCCTGTGTTCGATGCCTTTTCAATTGCTTTCTTTATACCAAAGACGCCTGCAGGTTGCCCTAATCCATTCATCGCGTTGATGCTTGCAATGACAAGTGTTTCCTTTTCTATAACAGGTTCTGCATCAGGGACTATATAACCGGTCTTGATTCCTTCCACATATCTCTTGAGTCTGCCAACTCCATGAGAATCAATCCCTCGGAGGTTGGATGCCACAAGATTATCCGCAACACAAAATGCATTCGCTTTTGATACTCCCATTTTCATCATTACCTGTTGTGTGAAAACTAGTAAATCCTCATGGTGAATCAGAGTATGTGCCATTTCTCTCAATTAGGCGATGCCATCACTGATAGATAAGCCCTCTGCAATCTGTTTCCATTGAGTGTAGCAGGAATCCATCACTTCTTGATCTTCCATTTTAATACGCTTGAGTGTCTGAAGTGCTATGATATAGTCATTAGGAACATCATTTCGCTCTTTCAGAGATAATTTCGGATTCGGTATTCTCTTGCTCATGATTCTCTTGTATCTTGATATCCCTTAACTCTCTCTTCAAATTAGAGATACATGTAATTCTCCCTTTTCAAAACCTATCGACTTGTACAAATTTGAAACCTCTTCCTAACTAAACATAGATATTTACGATTGTTAAAGAATTGAAATCGTGGTGAGATAAATGGCAGATATTGAAACATGGGCTACAGACTCATTCGAAGCGAAGTACAAAGCAATGATGGGTCAAATGACTGAGGCAGACATCAAGAGAAGCGCAGAACAGGTGATACATCTCTGCCAATGCAGTAAATGCCCTACAAATTGTGATACTGGAGAAATCAATGCTGTCTACTGTACATTCGGAATCAGTAACATGAACAAAGAGCAAAAAGGCTGTATGTGCCCGGATTGTGCAATAACAAAAACAATGAGTCTTCGTTGGGATTATTACTGTACTCGGGGTTCAGCAGTAGACCTTTCAGATTTATGATTAATGGAAGACTACTCACAACATCCCTGCTATGGGATAGAAACCTATTGTTTTTGGACATTCAGATACATAGATACCTGTTTCAATTTTCGAAGGTAAAGCAGACCTCCTCCATCTCGTCATTTATCTATTCTGCTTCTTTTGTTCTATTTTGAAAGCCCCAAGAATATGTTATATAAGACTGATTTTGGGTTCGAGTGTTCACGTTGAGTTTTTTCGAGTACTCTAGGCTCAAAGGAAGAGAATTCACTGGACTCTCTACATTCCAAATTCTGACGAATTTTCGAAGAGCTATCGTATACACTTTCTTGTCAATATATCTG
The DNA here is from genome assembly GCA_016840685.1 of Candidatus Thorarchaeota archaeon. Classification (GTDB taxonomy): domain Archaea; phylum Asgardarchaeota; class Thorarchaeia; order Thorarchaeales; family Thorarchaeaceae; genus SMTZ1-45. The sequence continues at coordinate 4,275 of JAEORX010000145.1, read as the reverse complement.
CGGTCTTTAGGACTTTCAACTACTGAGGTCACCCTGATGGCTACAGTTGGCATGATAGCAAACGCGACGACTCAATCCCTCCTTTGGGGTAACTTATTGGACCGGTACCGAAAGCCAGTGGAGTTCGTCGCGGTCGGTGAGTTGCTAGCTGGTGTTGGGCATTTCTTCATGGTTGCTGGGTATATGCTATTCCTTGGAATGAATCAGTTGATTATCGCGGGTTATGTGATTATCTTTTCACTGGGTGGCATCGAGGTCTTCTGGAGTATGTCTAATGTGGGTTGGTCCGCACTGGTTTCTGAATTGACCGAGGTTGATGAGAGAAAGAAGCTAATGGGGCAGTTCTCAATCATTGGCGGATTTGGTGGAATTGGTGGAGCGATCCTTGGTGGAACGCTTTATGATAGTGGTGGGTTTGCCAATGGAAGCATTTTCAATATTGCTGCATTAGTAATGATCTTTTCAAGTTTCATTGTCTATTTCGCAATCCATCTGAACAAGGAGGGAGAGTCCTCTAGATCTAACGATAATGTGGATTCAGAGAACTACCCATTAAGTAATCTGCCTTCAAAACTACGTACTGTATACCTGAGCTTCATCCTAGCTCTGGTGTTCATCAATTTTGGAAGAAATTCGATTGCAGTCATAACCTCGCTCTTCCTAGAGGATCCGACAGGTTTCAATGCGACTGGAATGGATATTGGTATCTACAGCAACGTTCGAAGCATTGCAAATATGATAGCTGGACTAGCAGTTGGTTCAGTGGTTGCGAAATCTGATGACAAGAGAGTGATGATGACTGGAATCGTATTCTCCATTGTTGGGATAATATGGATAGCAGTTTCCCCTAACTTCTCACTAGCATTATTGGCTGCATTTCTTACGGGTGCTTCAGAAGTAATCATTGGTGCGTCAAGCTATTCCATTGTTGCAAGTTTAGCCCCCCAAGAATATCGGGGTCGTTTGTTTGCTTACTATAATACAACCTTCTTCCTTAGCTGGGGGATTGCTGCTACTCTGATTGCAGGACCTATCGCAGACATTTTGATTGGCCAGGGATTCTCAAATGCTGATGCCTACAGAGGTAGTTTCATCGCAGCTATTGTCCTTGTCATCATTGGTGTTGTCGTTCTTGTGGTGGCATTCAGATACGCCCGTAAGATTGAGCCTCCGAATACCGATGATGCGACACTCGAACCTGAGAGCCAAGGTATCAAATTAGAGTGATGATCATACCCCACTTTCCAACGCTCATCTGTAGTTCATCTCGATAAGACTTCACATAGCCTTCTTCGATTCGAATTCTCGTATCGTTCTTCACTTGAGGGATTTGATTGTTCCAGAGAACCAACTTAATCGAACCTGTGTCATCTGTGAGAGTCACATCAGCTACCTTCAGGTCGTCTCCCGTCTTGCGGGATTTCACTGAACGTGGTCCCTCGATTCTCTCCACCCTTCCCTCGACAATCACTCTCTGCTGTCTGTCACGGATGTCCTCAATCATAGACATCGCCTTTGGAAAACCATCGGTTATTCTCTTCTCATAGTAGATCCCATCCCATGAGTAATCATGGGTCTTCCCTATCTGCACAAACCCAATGCTCTGATAGAAGGAGTTTGTTCTAGTATTCCACTCCGGGGTGCCCAGCACCCATAGGTCTGCGGAGGAATACAGATTCCAAATCAGATTGAATGCCCTTGTGCCAATCCCCCTCCTCATGTTGTCAGGTTCGATCCAAACTCGTTCACATACTTGATAATCTAGACCTCTATCTGCTATAATGAATCCTCCAACAATCTCCCTATCTGCCAGAATCTTGTAGTACTGCAAGTATCGATTATTGATCACGTTGCTGTTCCATTCGAGAGAGTCATAACCCGGAGGTCCCCCTAGTCCGGGAGCTCCAAACTCTGAATCAGAATCAAATGCTCTTCTACATGTTTCTGTAAGAGCGCCTGCATCTTCTGTTTTTGCAGGTTGTATTTCCACTGAATACCTACTCATCTAAATGACCCAGCACATGACCGTCGTCCTCTAAGTAAAGGTTGCTTCTCTCAAAAATACCGAGAGATTATTGAGATTTGCAGTAAGAATCTTAAGAAACGAGGTTTCTCCGTTGCCCATGGGAGGATGGATGCGAAGATGGATGAGCTGGGGTTTTTTAACCAGTGCCATTCTCATCCATATCTTGTTTATCACATCGTTATGGACAGGAATATTGAATCCGTTATTCCATGACACGAAATACATACTCGGACAAGGGGCTGACTTCTTCGCCTACTATCAGGCTGGATATAATGTATTGAATGGACTGAGCTGCTATCTTATTCCTGATCCCTTGGTCGTTCCGTACCTCTACCCGTACAGATACCTGCCCTATTTTGCATACTCCTTTGGTGCGATTCTCAATATTGTTCCACCCATCACTGCTTATTGGCTCTGGGTCGGAGTAGTGACGGTTTCAGTGTGGCTAGCAATCATCCGGACTCGAACACTCGCCAAGTCCTTGGACCGACCAGATTGGGAGAGAAGAATCGCTATGGGGATATGGTTGGTGTTCTCGCCTATCTATATCGAGCTCTTTCTGGGGCAGGTTACCCTCATGGCAGGGATCTTGATGTTTTATGCACTGACCACTTCATCATTTGTTGAGGGGAAGAAAACAGGATGGACTACGACAGTTTCCTGGTTGACTGGGGGGCTTACGAAATTAATCCCTTTCTTCATTGCACCTGTACTCCTTGGTGCAGGAAGGGTCCGGACAGTCTTGGTGGCTTTCACAGTGACAATATTGGCAATTGTTTTGGTACCAGCAGGCCTTGAGTCGCTTCAATTCTTTCTCGATTTCAACACTGCACGAAATTATTACATCTCCCGTTATGCAGGGAGTCACTCTTTGAAGATGTTGATTCTGTATCTACTAGGGTTGCAGAGTGCTGATTTTAGTCAAATCACTGGTCTACTTATGGGATTCTTCTTTATGTTAGCAATCACTGCAACATTATACTCTCGAGATGTATGGTCGTGCACTGGATTGTTCGTTACGACCTACTTCTTCATAATGACTGATGTGTGGGAACACCACTACACGTTCATTCTCCCACTCTTAGTGCTTGCTTGGATTAGAGGCCGACCCGAGGACAAGGCACGTTGGGTACCTGTCATGATAGTGCTGTTGATGAGCTTACCAATGATGCCCATTGTTAGTTTTCTCTCAGGCAATGCACCTGCCATTGATCCAATGAATTGGGCCCCCATATGGTTAATAGTCTATCACAGCTCAAAGGTTGTTCCAACCCTCATCTTCTGTGCATGGCTCTTAGTAACAGCCTTTCGTTCTCCACGCGAGAATAGTGTTCTATGGAGTATTGAGAACACATTCAGAAATGTATGGAATGGACTGGTTAAGAATGAGGATCCCACTATTGAAGGAGGGGTTCTGGTTCGACCTCAGCAGAGCTCTGAATGAAAGAGAGGAACTTCACATGATGTTATAATATGAGCTCTGCTCAATTCTTCTGATGTTCAGATGCAGTTCCCAAGCTTTCTGAGTACCCCCTCGATGTTGACAGAACTCCTATTGGTATAATGGTGAAAATGAGAGATCCGATCTGTACAGTTATTGAAATTGGAGAGTCAATGAAGGAATGTTATGTGAGAGAAGTTACTACTGGGACTACAATTCAGAGGTGTGTTTCTCAAATATGAGTCTTCTATTGATGCCTCCTTGTCTTACACATCAGCACGACTACAACTAGAATGACGATGCTCGAACCAATAGATACAATGAAAATCAATGGTTGAATCTGACTGTCACCGGGTCCAGTAGACGTGCCTGTGGGTTTTGTCGTTTCTGATGGACTGGTATCGGTCGTTGTGGGTGTGATGACAATGTCTGATTTGTAGTAGTGATAGAAGTAAGGATCATGCATAGGGTTGAAGACATATCCATTCATAGACGCTCTTTCGACATGTAGGCTCGTTGACTGGTAACACCACAAGTATGCACAATGGTCAACTATTGCCTCTTGGATGTATTCATACAGTAGAATCCTCTGTGCGGAATTAGATTCCGCTACAGCGTTATCTATCCATGTATCGACTGTCCCATGATCCCATACCACACCACTCTCACCCAAAGATCCAACAAGACCAATACGGTTAGCGAGAGTTCCTGTGGACTTCACAGTGACTAAAACACAATTGTGTGGATCCGCAAAGTCTGGCGTCCAGTCTAGCCAATATATTGGTAGGTCCTTGTTTCTAAGCTTGTA
>JAEORX010000144.1 GCA_016840685.1 Candidatus Thorarchaeota archaeon | reverse complement strand
AGCCCAAGGGCACCTTCAGGGCAAACAATTGCACACACTCCACATCCAATGCATCGTTTTGTGTCAACGATACATACATCTTCTGGAACACTTAGTGCATCAAACTGGCATCGATCAACACATGATTCACAGCCTGTGCAAAGATCAGCATTCACAGTCATTATGAAGTCAGTCTTGATGTATTCACGAGGGTTCTCAAGTTTCTCTACACCTCTAAGAACGCCGCAGCAGCATGTACAACAGTTACAAATGAAGGTCCTACCAGATTGGACATTGTACGTGCAATGGATAAGTCCTGCCTCTTCGGCAACTCTCAGAAGTCTGAGAGCTTCCTCCTTCGTGATTGATTTTGTAAGCTCGTCATCATCAAACGCATTCTTCTTGTTCGGAGCAAATGCAATACAGACTTCTCTTGGATAGTCGCAACCCTCGCCTATCAGATCTTTTTGCTTGCGACATATGCAGTCTCGAACACCCCATGAAGCTGATGACTCGATGAGCTCCTCTGCCTTCTCAAGACTGTGAATCTCGAGCTCAGTGCTCACACTCTGATTGACCGGAATCACCTGAAAAATAACTGGTTTGGTTTTTGCTAGTTTTCTGAATCCAGTTTCATTTGAAAAATACTGCTCAAGTAATTGAGCAAGCTCCGCGTCCATTCTGTTGAGTTGCTCCTCATAGATCCCAACTGCGAAGGGCAGGAGACCATATTTTCTGGCACCTGCGCTCTTTGACACCCAAGAGTTAATCTGCCCCTTCTCACGCATCAAGTCAAGCTGTTTCTCCAGTTCCTCGCTTGGACAATTCAACCTAGTAGCCAGCTCATCCAATGTTTCACCACGAAGTTTCAACTGACTGGCGAGTTCTGCCTCTTCAGGAGTGAATATCCACTCGAGTATTCTGAGATGCGAACCATCCTCAGCTGGTGGAAATCCATTTGGTATGGTGTCCAGAACTGATGCGAGTTTCTCATGTGGGTTCATCGTCTTCACAACTCGAGTCACATGTGCGGTGTTATAATTAACCCTTCTGTTATTCTGGACAGTGGAGCTTGATGCCAAGTGGGGAAAGCTCCTCATTGACCTTTTCAACAACCTTGATGCACCCTAATCCCTTGCCAATCAAGACATGGGCCAGAGACTGCTGAAATGGGGGGAGAAATGGTATCTCACTGGCACTGAGTATCTCAGTGTAGGCTTCCTTCACCTTTGGTACAGTCAGGCAGTTCTCAAGCTCTGCAAGGGTTGTCTGTGTTTCAAGGAGCATCAGGCTGATTTTCTTCAGAAATGCAGTCTTGGGGACATTCACAGATGGACCAAATAATCGCTCAACATTCTCTTCAAACCAGTTCTGGAGGAGATCCACATCATATAATGGAAGGACTATTGGTGAAGCTCCCTCTTTTTCTGGAGCTATGATACGAATAAGCCCTCGTTTTTCAGCAGACAGAACGAAGTCTGAGAACCGCCTGTAACCAACCTTGCTGAACTCTAGTCCGCGCTCTTGGAGTTTGACTCCCAGCTCCATGAGGTCATAGGGATGGCCCTCATTGAGCCCCTCTTCAGCGATTTTAGCCATGAACGAAAAAGCTTCGTTGACTTCTTGAGACCTCTTGACAGATTCGGGGGATAGCCTGTTTGGCAGTGAGAGAATTGTGCCAGGCATTTCGCCCTCTCGTACAATATAGTTCTGTGCCTCTGACCACTCTAAGAAGTCATTCCAGTGTTTGAATCCTAATACAACCTCATCAAAATCGGGATTCAATGACTTCATCACATGCTTTGCGTGGCCTATTCCGGGTTTACTACCAGTCCGGGTGATGACTCTGATGACCTCCTGTAACTGCACTGCAGCAAGATGCCTGAGTTGGACTATGCTTTGAACTGACTCGTCACAGTCCTCAGGACGGACACAATCCAAAGCAGGTCTGAATGAAAAGATGTCACTGTACATTGTGGCAAGCTCTGGTAGCTCTGAAGCTGTGATGATCGGATTACTGATCAACCACAGTTCTACTCCGTGTTCCCGTAGAGCCCCTGCAATCAGTTTGAAGTCACCATCACCTGTTATCAAAACATAACGTGTGGTTTCAGGATAGTGCATGAGATGATCAAGGATGTATGCAGCCATTTTGTAGTCGCTTGCATTGATCTTTGTGTCAGGAATATGAATCAAATCATAACCTATTGAGTAGAGCTCTTCAGCCATTTGACGTCGTGAGTCCCAGTCTGCAAATGCATATGCGCGGGTAACAGTGCCAGTTTGACGTATTCTCTCAGTCATTGACCTATGTGTTGCAGACTCATCAGCAACATTTTCAACATCCCAGAAGATGGCCAAATGGGGTTTGGTTTCAGCGGAGGTCATGAATAACACCGGTTCATTTGCACTTCCTTTGAAATGGGTACTATATGAGCTTGCTGACAACGCGCGAGATAGTTGACAGGTTCATCGGAAAATCTTTTTACCAATCATTCAGCGGGAAAAGAAATTCAGTGGTACCTCATATCGGATCCTGCTACCAACCTCATGCAACACCTGCAGGCAGATGAATGGCAAACTCGCATGTGCCATCTCCCTTTGTCAGAGACTGCACAATCTCTATCCTTAGAGGCTGTTCGAGGATGCCTTCCCAGAGCTGCTTGGGCCAACCAGCGGCACAGTTACAGAAAATTTCGGGAGTTTTACCAAGGTAGTTTCTTATCAGTGGACAAAAGCAGTAGGCTCTTCGACGCTCAGCCTCTGTTTTTGCCTCCTTATGCGCAGTGGGATTGGCAGGTCCCTTTTCTGAATAGACTATTGAACCCTCCCGTCGCAACAGCTTTGGATAGTACCCACCTGCTGATGTCATAGCTTCGATGACCGAGTCCACACTACTGGTTGATCTGTAGAGGTCTCTCATTGGTGGGATAAGCTCCATGGGAAATACGTGCGCGCAGTGAGAGAGGATGTCATATTGCTGTTCGCCATTCGTCTTGCTTGCTAGTATTTCAAGAGACTTGCACAATGCCCTCTGACGCTGATCGGCAGGCGTGTCGAAATTCAGATGACTCAATGGTGCCAAGACCTCATCCTTGACCTTAGGACCCAACTCTGTTTCTAGTTTTGAAGTAAATCTGTCCATCCAGTCATGAAGGACTGACTGAATCTCAATGACACTGTCCTCCGGAGCATTTACGTCAAAATGATGAAAGACTTCTCTGGTCGACTCAGCGATTGGGTGCCCTCGCTCATAGGTGTGCCTTGCTACTTTCGAATATGAGGGCCCAACCTCTGTATATGGTCCCCTATGTATCATCGTCATTGCTTCCACTTCAGGAAGAGTAGTGGTATGAATTCCACTTCCTTTGACCTCTTTATTGATCGGGAGGCAGACATCCATGTCATGCCCCGAATCATCACTCACACCCCAATGGTGAATAACAATGGGACTACCAGCAGTAGATGTCCCTGCAACTGCTTTCAGTTTCGAAAAGACGCTTGGAAGATCGCTTACCTTTCCATGAATTCTGGTCTGTGCCACTAGGGTCTTGCCCAGTACTTTATGAACGACCTTCTCCTCATTTGGTTGCATCTTTCTGTCACTCCTTCATTTTCTGCTAGTAGTGTATATCAATGACAAGTTCGTAGCAAGAATTCAAGGGATGAATATAACATCTGCTCGCATCAGGCTAGATATAAAGGCGAAACGCGAATCTGACTAATAGGTCATTAAGATGAAGAAGGACGCATGGAAGTGGATTTCTGACAACGAGATGATGATTATAGCAGCGAGCAACAAGGTGTGGGAACTCGCAGAACTGGGACTTGTGGAGGAGAAGTCCTCGAAGTTTCTAGCCGGGATACTACAGGAGTACGGATTCACCCTTGAGATGGGAGTCGCAGGAATGCCGACTGCCTTCGTGGCCACCTATGGAAAAGGCAGTCCAACTATTGGGTTCATGGGAGAGTATGATGCTCTACCAGGTCTATCACAAAAGCCCGTTCCATATCAGGACCCCATAGAAGAGGGTGCTCCAGGACATGGTTGTGGACACAACATTCATGGTGTCACAGGAGTGATGGGTGCAGTCGCCACGAAAGAGGTGATGGAGCAACACGGGCTACAGGGAACCCTCAAGTTCCTTGGAACTCCTGCTGAGGAAACATATAGTGGCAAGGTGTTCATGGTCAGGGCAGGTTGCTTTGATGGAATAGAGGCGGTTTTTAGTCACCACCCTGGACGCTTCAATGTTGCAGGACTTGGCAGTAGTCTGGCGATGAACTCTGCAAAATTCCACTTCTATGGAAGGACTGCTCATGCAGCTGCGACCCCATACGTGGGGAGGAGTGCGCTCGATGCGGTAGAGCTTATGAACATAGGTGTGAACTTTATGCGAGAACATGTTGTTCAAGAGGCTCGAGTACATTACGTGATCGAAAGCGGTGGGAAACAGCCTAATGTCGTACCAGACTATGCCCGCACGTGGTACTACATCCGAGCGCCTGAACGTGACCAGGTTGATCATATCTACTCCTGGGTATTGAAGATAGCAGAAGGTGCAGCTCTGATGACCCAGACCGAACTAAAGGTGGAGTTTATCGAAGGGCTCTCTAATGAACTACCAAGTAGGGGACTGAGTAAACTCATCACTGCTAACATGAGAGAGATTGGAGCCCCAGAGTATACAGATGATGAGATGAAGTTTGCAGAGGAAATGGCAAAAACCGTGACACGAGAAGCGAAGATTGATCAGCTGAGGGCGTCGAAGCGTCCCGGATGGCAACAGCTGGTGGAGGAGGATGTTCACATTGATCGCGAGATTCATGATCCATGGGATGAGAAAATCGTCTGGCCGGGATCAACCGACACCGGTGATGTCAGTTGGATTGCACCAACGATGGAGTTCTCTACAGCCTCTGCGACACTCGAGGCGGCAGGTCATGACTGGCAATGGACTGCATGTTGTGGAATGAGTATTGGACACAAATCACTCATCTTTGCAACCAAGGTCATGGCAGGTTCTGCCATTGAACTCTTGACAGTTCCGAATTTACTCAAGAAGATAAAGACTGAACATGTAGAGAAGATGAAAGGGAAAAAGTACATCTGTCCAATTCCTGCGGATGTCAACCCACCGCTAGAAATTGCCAGAGAACAGGCATCAAAGTAAAAAAATGCGCCAATAAATTGGCTATTATTTCCACAAAATTCCATCTGTCTTATTCAAGATACGAAAAGGTGGAATAGATGGGATTTGATGAGGTGACCCTCAGTGGTACGCTCGTTTACATTGGTGCAGTCCAATGGTTCCTTGGTCTGTTAGCTGCTGAATCTTGGTATTCAAGATACAGCAGCAGGATAGACTATGTGAGCAATCTTGGAATAGGACCAACCGCGCTCATATACAATGTGTCAGTGTTTCTTCTAGGCTTCTGTATGTTCTGCTCAGCCTTCTTTACGTTCAAATCTAGCAAGAGTAGGATCTATCCAATTCTACTTGCTATTTCTGGATTCGGAGCAATGGGAGTGGGAGTCTTTCCTGCAAACCTACAACCCATGCATAGCATCTTCACACTATTGGCCATCTTGGTTGGGGCTTTTGCGGCTATAGCTTCGTATCGGTTACTGGATTCACCTCTATCCTACTTCTCGGTAATTCTAGGAGCCTCATCTTTGATTGCAGTAGTAATCTTCGCACCATACCTTGGTCTTCCTACTGGCTCAACTGAAACGTTTCTTGGAATGGCTAAAGGATCAATGGAACGATGGGCAATCTATCCCATCTTGGCAGGGGCAATAGGTTTTGGTAGTCATATGGTAAGAAATGCTAAAGATTTGCATAGTCTGGTTTGAATCTTGTTATTGACCATTTTACAAGTAATCCAAGAAGGAAATAATGGATATGGAGTCAGTGAAACGAGGAGATTATGCTCCTTGCAATCATCTCAAAGGCTTTGTTTACATTCATATCAAGACGAACAGAGGTTTCAATATAGTCTACACCTAGCTGCGATGCGATTTTCTGGCCCTCTTCTTTGGAAACTACACGTTCCATGGCTAGATCTGTTTTGTTGGCGACAAGAATGGCGCTATAGTCATCTAGATTTCGGTCGACCTCATTCTTCCAATCAATGACCTCATTGAGAGATTCCCAAGATGTGACATCAAACATAAAGATGACACCTTGAGCACCTAAGTAGTAGTTGGCTCGTGTCCGCTCCAGAAAGTCCTGAGAACCCAAATCCCAAATCTGAAGGTTCACAGAGTCTTCATCTACTTCCATCTTCTTGTAGGCAAAACCAACACCAAGGGTGGGCGAATAGTGTTCACGGAAGGAGCCAGTTGAGTACCTTATGATGATACTGGTCTTTCCAACAGACGCTGCTCCAACTGTCACAATCTTCAATAGATATGAGGGGCTCATTCACTGTCACCACATAGATTTCTTCAACATTCTTAGATAATAGTTCTTCAGATGAAAGAAATGTAGTTTTTAATCAGATGATGATTTCTTTGGGTATCAGAATCCCGCGTTGAGTTGCAAGAATCAATAGTGTTAGTTTTGCTGCGGGGCCCAGAGTCGAATACTCCACCATTATGCGCTCGAATGTTTCTACACGATCACGTCCCACCCACTCAGTGGGGAGAAGATCAATCAGAGGACTTCCACTTGCTGACTTGATCTGTGTAATGCTCTCTGATTTGTAGATGATATGGCCTCGTGTGACCAGAATGTATGCCAACTCCTCCAACGCACTGGACCAAGCAATCTGAAGATGGCTGGTCTCTATGGGTCCAACATGTGGTTTTGAAGGTGTGCTCAATATCTCCAACCAATAAGAGAACTCCTCGAACCCTCTGAGGTCAAAGGCTGAGTAACGTCTTATGATGCGTTGTGAATAGACTGTTGTCAGGTTTCCGATATAGATAGACATCTTTGCTGGATTTAAGACACTAACAAACTGGGCAAGTATCTTCATCCACTCTCCAAAGAGCATCATTAGCCGTTTCTGGTTTAAGCCTTCAAGAATCTTGAAGTCGAAGTCAACTGCCCACTTGCCATCTTTGAGCTGAAGTTGACTCAGGGCTTCTGGTGCCTTGGTGTTCTTCATGATAAATTGCAATGCGTTGGTTGTTTCAGTGACATTGTATGTACCCTCAGCCACTCGTATTGCAAGCTCAAGTGCCTCCTTCACCA
>JAEORX010000143.1 GCA_016840685.1 Candidatus Thorarchaeota archaeon | reverse complement strand
GCGATCTTCATGATCATTGCTATCACAGCAGTCCTTGCGAACTTTGTGGCAGACTTGCTGTATGGGGTTTTAGACCCGCGGATCAAGTACGGATGACCTTGAAAATAAGGCGCTGGGTTTCAGAGCCCAGTCAATTTTGGCTGTCCACAGCTTGTTGTCAACACAGACACATCGGTTGCTAGAGGCACAACCCTTTTATCGACGTTACTTGATACTTCTCCATCCGATTTTTGACTCGGAATGGAAAGGAGATAGAGAGAACATGAAAAATATCCATAGGACTCGTCTTCTAGCTATCACCTTCGTCACAGCTTTTATCTTTATGGCACTTCAACCAGGAATTGTAAATGCCTCAACGGCCTTTCCCGATCCACCAAATGGGAATGTGGGTCCAAATATAGATAAAATCGTGTGGCAGGTGATTGAAGAGGAGGCGAACCTTGTTCTTGCGCTCCAAACCGGTGAAGTCGATATGCATGAGCACTTCATCGAGGTGGCAAGCGCTCAGGCTTTGGCAACAAATCCTGATATTGAAATCATTGATGACGTCCTTCGTCACGGGTTTGGTCACATCAAGATGGACACTTCAAGGTCTCCATATAACTGGACAGCCTTCCGTAGAGCATTCGCTCTTGCATATGACAAGGAAAGAGTTCAGACAGAGATCTTTGAAGGATTATCTGAATTGCATGACTCACACATTCCTATTACGAACACCCTATACTGCATTGAAGATTCCCTTGATTATCACTACTACACCGACCAGTCCACCGAAGGGAACGCATTATTGGACGCTGCAGGATTCACGAGAGACTTCACTACCTATCCCACTGAGGGATGGCGTGTCGACCCGAATGGCAATCCAATCAACGTTGTAATTGCCTACTCGCCAGACGTACCATATGTTGGTGGAGGTTGTGCCCAGATTGGAGTGGATGCTCTAGAGGCTCTGCACATCCAAGCAACAACAGATCAGGAAGACTTCAACACATACATATCAGCCCTGAACTCACATGAACCATATGAAATGCTCTTCTTTGGTGTCACCTTTAGCGGTCTTGATATAGACTGGCTGGAGCGTGAGTTTGCTTCATACTATGCTGATGTAAACTTCCAGAACGACTGCAACTTCAGGAACGCGACCATTGATGCAGTCCTACAGAGGATTGTAAATGCCCAAAACTACACAGAGGCTTATGATGCAGGTGCTGAGGCCCAGAGGCTTCTACACTATGAACAGCCCTATGTGGTAGTCTACGAGAACGTCTTCCTTCAAGCCTATAGAACTGATCAGTTCAAGGGTGTTCTGATGGATCAGGGTGGCTACGCTGCCGGGTATTGGAGCCTTATGAATCTGATAAAGAATGATGACACCTTTGGTGGAACAGTCAAAGTTCAATTGGATCAAGAGCCTAGTACCTTCAACCTCTTCACTTACACATCAGGATATTCGGCTGCTGTTCTGGACATGATCGTTTCTGGCCTTTACGGTGCCGCTCCAGACCTATCATACTATCCTGTGTTGGCTGAGAGCTACATAGAGGAGACCCATGAGGACAATGATGCAGTACCACTCGGACACCATAGATTCACCTTTGATATCATCCAGAATGCTACGTGGAGTGATGGTGTTCAACTAACTGCAGAGGATGTAGCGTTCACATACACCTACCTGTATGAAACAAGCCTCCTTGGTAACCCAAGAGGAGTTACATTCGGCAACCTGGTGTCTGCATACGCTCCATCAACGTACCGTGTTGTTGTTGAGTTTGCTATAGAGAATGTCTGGAACTTTGGCATAGCAGCAGGTCCTACAATCTTACCAAAACACATCTTTGGACCAGATGGTGATATCGGTTATGAAGGCTGGGAAACTTGGAATCCCATGTTCAATCCAGCCCATCCATTTGTCACTTGTGGCCCATTTGTGTTTACAGACATGGAAGCTGGTGAGTTCTACGAGCTTACCCACAACCCCTACTGGGCATACTACCCACAGGAGCGACTAGCAACCACAACCACAGGACCCACTGGTCCTACAGGTCCAACTACCCCAGAACCATTCGATCCAACACTGGCGATCGTTGCTGGTGCAGTTGGCGCTGCAGTTGTGATTCTTGTTGGTGGATTCGTACTGCTAAGACAGAAGTAGTTTATATTAGAGGGGACACACAGTCCCCTTCCCCCTTATTTTTTTATGATCAATAATTTTCAGGATAGTTTCTTTCTCAAAGAATGTAAATTGCGCGAAAGATAGTCCCTTTAATACAGAATCTTGTTTCACAGCATGGGATTTCGAAATGAAACTTGACAGGCAACGATTTGAACTGATTATCGTATCAACTATTCCACTTCTTATCGGAGCTGGACTTTCTGCCTTAATAATCACCTCAGAATCATTAGGTGACATGATATCACGAAACACACAGCCATACTCATTTGCGGACATAGCAATCCAGGCTATTGTCTCTACAGGACTAGGCGTCCTTGTTGTCCTCTCTCTTTTCTATACGATTCAAAGACGCGGGCCACAAGCGAAGAGAGCTATCATTGCCTTTGTTGTTTCTCCAATACTGACAGTATCATTCTTCATTCTTGGTCAAACTTTACTATTAATCATCATAAGAGGTGCCACAGAAACTATCTGGCCTAGTATTCTATCTCTTGCAACACTCGGTATTCTTCTCATGTCGTTTGCTTTCATTATGATGGACTCTGTTCCTTCCTATCTCAGAAATTTCTTTGTTGCCTTCTATGGAAGTGTGTTTGGGACCTTTCTTGGAATAATCTTCTTCACTACAAGTATGTTTGTACTTGTACTTTCAGTTGTCGCTGAGGACTATTTTCTGACTAGGTTCTCTCCTGTTGCTGAATCAGCCCATCTTGTAGATACTCCCGGATCAGATCCTTTTGATTTTACTAGGATTCAGTCAAAGACCACAGCTATTGGAGCTGGAGACTACATATCATTCTCTTTAATATCGGCACACTCCTTGTTGTTTTTCCCACTTCATGTGTGGATTATGTCGATGTTGTTGGCAATTGTTGGAATCACAATCAACATGACCGTGATTGTTCGAGAAAACGAGATTCTTCCAGGAATTCCTCTTCCCGCAATACTAGCAATTTTCCCATGGATTGTACATTTGATCTCATTGCCTCTCCTGGTCTAGTGATTGCTGCGCGAAGCAAAAGGAACATATTGGCAATCAATGCAGATTCGGTCGTGGATTAGATGATATCCAGCGAGCGCACTCAGAATATCATAGTTACATTTGTTATCATAACTGCAGTAGTGAGTTCAATCCTACTGGTAAGCAATGCTCAGTATTACAGTGGCAGCTACCTGCTTGCGGGGAAAATGGAGGTGAATCTCTTGCGATCAACTGTGGATAATATTGACCCAAGTAACGCCTCTATCTATCCTTCTATATCATTTACTTTTAATTTCAGAACTGATTCACCTATTGATGGAAATGTTCGACTCGGTTACATTAGAGCCACTCTTTGGTTGAATGAAGACCTTCTTTCTCTCACGCCCCTTTCAAGCTTTCCCAACAATGAATATGTTCATCCTGGATATGACTCCAACTTCACACTTGGTACAACCCTGGACTCAGATCCTGATAGAACAACCATCCTTGATGCATATAGCGCAGACACTTGGAATTGGTATATCCGACTTAGGTATAGCATCATCTCATTCGATGAAGACCGTTCAACTGTAACACGAACCCTTTACTTCAACTGGACAGGTTCAACAGTTTGATTCAGAGTTTGCTTGTAGACACTTCACCACGAATGCGATTAGTCACTTAGTGTCATTTTGAGTCTGTTAATGCGTTCGACAATAGCTGGATTCGCACCACGAATTTGAGCAAGTTCCAGTGATACAAGATCCAGATAGAACGTCAGTAATAACATCTCTTCGATTCTACTTGTATTTTTTATTCTGAGCTGAATTGGTGAATATCCTTCCTCTTCATAGAGACTACTTGTAAGGTCCATCCTCTTCCCAATAATCTCATCCTCAAACGAGCTTCTCAAGAATATCGGCAATATGATAGAACCAGTGTTGGTGGTGGTGAAACTCTCAAGCTCGTTGTGATTTGCCTCAGGAATCTGAGAGTAAAATGCCATTGCTTTCGAATTCTCATTGATCTGGCATTTTGCTCTATATGCAACAGGAATTAGATGTCTTGCACCGATGAAGACTGGGATTTGACCAACCAAATCTTGTGCCATGTGTTTCGGTGCTGCAGAGGAGGTTTTCCACTTCGTCAATCTCTCTGAGAGCGTACCTGCAATATCCATCAGCTTTGATGGTTTGACTCCTACCAGACACTCAACAAGATTCAAGACGACTGAGAAGATAAGCGGGAAGGCAGCTCGAGGTTGAAATCCGGAAGGAATTCTAATTTTCATCAAACTTCTATCTTCCGAGAGGAGTTTTCCACCTGAAGTTACAGCAAGCAATTGGCATCCACGTCTTGCTGCTTCATCATATGCAGCTAAGGTTTCAGCCGTATTCCCACTATAACTGATTGCTATTGCAATCCATTCATCATCAATATATGCAGGGAGTGAGTAATCTTGATTCACTATCACTTCTTGTCTTGAGGAATCAAGAAGAAGAGCCTGCACGTAATTCCCCGCAATGGCACTTCCTCCCATTCCTAGAATCGCAATGCGGACCAATCTCTTATCACGAAGGTTCTCAACGATATCCAGTGCTTCTTTATCGAGTTGGAGTTTGGTAAGTAGGTTTGGAAAGTCCATCACCGCATTACGCATATTGGTAATATCATCTGTTACCACATTAGCTCACTCGATTTGGTTATAGCTTCATCACCTTTAAGGAAATCCATCCAAGTTCTCAGAAACAAAGCAGAAAACTGATTTGTCCATCTTACCCTCTTCTGTAGGTTGAAAGGAAGAGGTTGAAATAATCATTTGAAATCTGAATCCATAACATTTTCATCTGAAGGACAATATCTACATGGAGTTCTTACATTTAACAAGACTTCCAAGAAGCGTGGCGTAGTCCTATTGCATCCTCATCCCATATATGGTGGTGACATGGATAATTATGTGGTGACATCACTTGAAACGTTGTTTCTGGAAGAAGACTTCACCACTCTCCGATTCAATTTCCGCGGAGTATCTTCTTCTCGAGGGAGATATTCTGGCGTGAATGGAGCTGTGATTGACACTTTCAATGCAATAGACTATCTAAAATCTCGAACTGGGATAGATGAATTTGGGATTGCTGGTTACTCATTTGGTGCTTCGGTAGCAATACGAGTTACATCAGTATTAATCCCTAGCTTTCTTGTTTCACTCAGTGCTTCTTGGAATCTTGTTTTAGAGGACAGCTTCCAAATTGAGCAACTCTATGAAATCAGTTGTCCGACAATCTTTTTCCATGGACTGGATGATAAAATGATACCTCCTGAGGACCTAGTACGTTTTACTAAGGCGATTGATATTAAATCTGAGAATGCTATTCCTGTTGAGGGTGAAGGGCATTTCTACCAAAGCAAACTCCCATATGTGATATCAACGGTTCAGGCTTTTATCAGGAAGATCTCTTACTAAGAAGCCTATGAGCTGAAAGCTATCCTTAAGTAGCAAAAGCATTTGGACACGATTGAGTGGAGAACTATTGTTGAAGGCCTTGGTGTTCGATATGGATGGGACAATAACCCATCTGACTCTCCCTCTCGAGGCTATGAGGAACGACACCAAGGAATACTATATTGCAAAGGGAGTACCACCTACCCTGTTTGAACCAGCTGATGGAATTTCTAGTTCTACGAATAAGGCAAGGGAGTACTTTCTGAACAATGGGTTGAGTCAAGAGCAATGGGATATGATGGAGACTGAGGTGGATGCAATTCTTAGCCAACACGAAGGCTTTGCCGCTGACACAGCAACTCCAATCGAGGGATCTTTGGAGATAGTGAAAAAGCTACGTGAGAAAGGTTTCAAATTAGCAATCCTCACCAATAATGGACGACCCGCACTTGATAAGATTTTGAAGAAGGTACCTCTTAAAGAGAACTTTGACCTTATTCAGACACGTCACGAATCTCCCAAGCCAAAGCCATATCCTGATGGTCTACTGAAGGTAGCCTCTGAGCTGGGGGTGAAGCTTGAGGAAGTTATCTATGTAGGCGATGCGCTTATCGATGGCGCAGCAGCACAAAGAGCCGGGATTGAGTTCTGGGGAGTCACCACCGGTGAAACTAGCCCTAAGGTGCTCTACAACGCGGGTGCCACCAAGGTGTTTGCATCTTTGAACGGTGTCTTGAAGGAAGCGCTGTCAACTCGTGTATGATCTAGCAATAATGTATAATGGCCGATTGTTAAGTGGTAGGAATTGCTCTTGACACCATCAAAAAGCCAATTCTAGTAGGTTTCTTCGCATTGTACATTACTAATAGATTATTTGAGAACACATGCCTGAAACGGCGTCTAGTTGAACCCTATTGCATCTCTAGAGGGTGCAATTATCAGGAAGCACTCAACTGAAGGTTATATACGCTTTCGCGTAAGTATCCTATGTGACAATCAGTACAGGACTATCCCAACAATCGGAAGGCACGCTCGAGGTATACGACTCAATGACGATAGATGAGGGTACATATCTGGTTCTTCGATCAGCATCAGGTGCTTTCACCTGCCGCTACCCACCAGTCCCAAAAAGATGGAACTCCATTGACCGTCCTCATGTTGCTCTGCTTCTTCCTGATACTGGTGGTATATTTTCTGTATTTTTGTCCCAGCCTGAGGATGACGAATCTAAGGTTGATAGGTCATTGGAGGTTTCTGATTTAAGCCGTATTCCCCCGAAATCTATCATTGAGATCCGTCATAACAATGCGCAGTACGCCTATTATCGTCGAGACAATGGGTCATGGACGAAGGTCGCTGAGGCAAGTGACCCTTTTGTTGTTGAAGTTTTCTCTCATGGCTATGCTCCCATCATCATGAACATGATTCCTCAGACATAGCTTATCTCTTCTTGTTGGATAATATTAAGCAAAAACTAAAACACTATGTGTGCAGTACATGGTGAAGTTACGGTTGGGAGTGATAATAGATGATGTTTGATGAAAGCGTCAATATAATTTCATCGAAACATCATGATCGATTAGGAATCATTGATTCGATTATAGGCTACTGCGTGGTTGGGTTTGG
>JAEORX010000142.1 GCA_016840685.1 Candidatus Thorarchaeota archaeon | reverse complement strand
GGATTTCTTGAGTCAAAGGATCAACTTTGGATCATGAAATCAGCACCTCACGGTGTTTCGAAATTTGCAAAAGCTCGAATTCTTGAATCATTTTTCCTTGCCATACCGATTGCTATTGTACCTTCAATAACAGTGATGATCGTTTTTGGATTCACCATTGTTGAAGCCTTGGTGATGTTAGCCTACACTTATTTGTCTACATGCGGAGCTGTCCTACTCAGCACAGGAATTACGGCCAATAATCCAGCCTATGAAGACCAGAGAAGCAGTGCCTTCTAAATAAACACCTTTGCATCCATATTTCTCATAATGTTGGTAATCTTGTTTTCATTTTTCATAGGAAACCAAGTAATGATGATTATTCCAAGTTTGCCACTTTTTATGTTGGCTATGAGTGCGCCTTTAATAATCGTTGGAGCTATTGTCTATGTGATTGGGATAGGAAGAATGTCTAGGGCGGATATCAAATGACAGAATTCATTCAACCAGATTTTCTGGAGGAGGGATATACTGTAGTACTACTTTGGTTTGGAGGAATGAATAATGGTAAGGGCATGGGCTTCTATTGCAAAGGCTGAGTTTCGCGTTACGACATCGAAGTTCAGGAAGAAACGTCCCCAGATAATAGTAATACTTGTTCTAATAGGATTCGTATGGGCTTTTACGATTGCACCGTGGATAATGAAGGGATTGTTTGATCTTTTTAGTACAGAAATCCAGCAACTCCTGCAAGTAGCCTATCCGGGCGTGATGAGGTCTGTTATGCTTCTTCTTTGGACCCTAGTGCTGGTCTTCCCAATATCCTATGCTCTACAAGAAGTGAAGATTGGTCAATGGGAAATCATGTTGAGTAACAATGTAAGTACACGGGATATGTTGCTTGGAATGTTTTTGGGTAGAATTCCGCATTATTGCTTATTTGTCCTCTTTCTTGCTCCTCTCCTAATCTCGCCATTCATCAACTTCTATCAGGTGTCTATTATTGGACAGCTACTTGCATATCTAGCTCTCATTGTTTTTGTCTTAGCTACGCTTCTTCTTTCAACCGTCTTGAGCACTGCAATTCAGGCAAAGCTTGGAGAATCTCCCAGAGGAAATGATATTGCTAAGGCTATGGGAATCGTGGTTGTCGTGATTTTTCTGTTGCCTCTCTACTCATTCATGTATTTTGCAGAGGATTTTGCGAGGTTGCTAGGATTGAACACCTTTCTACTAATTCCATCCACCTGGCCAGCAGACCTAATCACATGGGTAACTATACATTTCAATGGTGTGAATTTATCACCTGCAGTTATAGACTTATACGAGGGAATGCTTGGTCTAAATTTTGAGTGGGCTTTTGTATTGCTAGGCTTCTATTCATTGTTAGTACTAGCTATGGCTTTTATAACTCCTGACAGAATCTTCAGTTTTGAAGCGGGACCTCGGACTGAAATAGTCACAACTGTAGGCAAGGAAAATATCATTTTGCGTTTAATCAGACGAATCGCGCCTGGTTCAAGAGGTGTCCTTATTATTTCAATGCTCAAGGACTTCGGAAGAAAGGCGCAGAATACATCACGGTTAGTCTATGGAATATTTCTTTCAATCTTAATTCCTGTGATGGTGAGTTCTTCCTCAGGTCTTACAGAGTTAGATCCTCTAATGATCCTTGTTTTCACTTCACTCTTTGTTAGTATGATACTAGGAATGATTGGAGGAGTGACATTTGGTGGTGTTGGTTTTTTGGAGTCAAAGGACCATCTCTGGACCTTCAAGAGTGCACCTCGAGGAGTATTGAAGTTCCTAGCTGCGAGAATCATCGATGGATTCCTCTTTGCAATCCCGATGGCGATGCTTCCAGTCCTCATTCTGTCAATCATATTATCAATGTCACTAGCTAACTTCGTGATCATGTTGCTATATGCATATGTCGTAATTTGTTGCACGATTCTTGTAAGCATCGGAATTACTTCGATCAATCCAGCATATGAGGATACTAAAAGCTCAGCATTTCATCAAAACACAGGTGCTACCATGGTTTTAACCATGTTTGCAATCATAACTGGGTTTTACCTAGAGTATCGCACGTTTACTCTCTTTGGCAATGTCATTCTTTCAATGATAATAGCCATTCTACCAATTTTGATTCTTGGACCAGTAATTCTCTATATTGGAGCAAGAAGGATTTCTAGAATAGAGAACTAACAAGATGATGCAGATTTAGTTTGGTCAAAATCCATTGCGCCAATTTAATTACTTATAACTTTTAAAAAAGCGTGTTATACGAAGAATCACTGGGGTCAGATAGGTGTCAGATGGTATTCAGATTCAGACACAGAGCCTTTCCAAAAATTTTGGCTCTGTTGTAGCGTTGAAAAATCTTGATCTGGCTGTTCGCAAGGGCAGTATCTTTGGTTATCTCGGTCCAAATGGAGCTGGGAAAACAACGACAGTGAGAATACTCTCAGGGTTGTTGAAACCTACCTCGGGGAATGCAACAGTGTGCGGGTATGATGTACACACCGAGCGGAATGCAATCAAGAGGGTGACAGGTCTTCTACCGGAATCACCTGGACTTTATTCAAAGTTGTCAGCGGTGGAGTTTCTTGAGTTTATAGGAGCTCTTAACAATTTAAGCGGAGAATCTCTGCACAAGAGGATTGACAGTCTTTTAGGAATTCTTGGTCTTGAGGGAAGACAAAACGACTTGCTGGAGAGTTACAGTAGTGGAATGAAACAGAAGGTGCTTGTTGCATCAACTGTGCTCCATGAACCAGAACTTGTCTTTCTCGACGAGCCAACATCAAGGTTGGATCCTGCAGCTAGTGTACTTGTGAGAGAGATCATTCTCGCTATGGCAAAGGAAACTGACACAACCTTCTTCATCTGCACACACATGACTGACTTTGCCGAGGATGTATGCGAGGTCATTGGAATCCTCAATCAGGGGATCTTGACCACATTAGGCTCACCAAATGAGATTATGGAACAGACTGGTACAACAGAACTTGAGGATGCCTACCTCAAGATTGTAGGAGGAGAGATTGACCGAGATACGCTTCTGAGTTGGAGGCAGTAGAATGGTCAGAGTTTGGTGGGCAATCGCAAAAGCAGAATTTCTCGTTCGCACAGTCAAACTCCATAGGTCGCGGAAGATTCTATATCCTGCAGTAATTGGCATTGCATTGGCGTTTGGGCTTATCCTAATTCCAACGATACTCGGATACTTCTTTTCGCGGGTTGGTGGGGTCTTTGAAATAATGCTAGCTACATCCTTCCCAGGACTACTTAGAACAATAATGATGGTCCTGTGGATGATTATACTCATAATTCCAATTTCGAATAGTCTTGAAAATGTCAAGATTGGCCAATGGGAGATTCTCTTTAGTAACAATGTTAAGACACGGGATCTCCTCTTTGGCACATTTATGGGGAGGATACCGGTCTACGGAATCTTCGTAATCGCGTTGGGACCCATTGCGGTTGCACCGTTTGTATATGCATACAATGTGTCGATTGTTGGGCAGCTGTTGATGTACCTCGTAATCTTCGTGTTTGCCATTGTGACAATCTGGCTCTCCACGGTATTCAGTACGGCCATCCATGCAAAGATTGGTGCATCTCCTCGGGGTGATGACATCGGAAAGGCATTGAGTTGGGCACTTGTCCCTCTTGTTGCCTTGCCAGCAATGGGATCGATGTATTGGATGAACAGCATTGTGTCCTTCCTCAGTCTAGATGTGTCAATGATCCTCCCTTCAACCTGGTCTGCTGATATTCTCACATGGATCGCAATGTACACAGGATCTCTACGACCTTCATCCATCATGAATTTGGAGCTCTACTGGTTTGCAGTAAGTCCAATTGTCGACATGCTCCTACTTGGCACCTTCTCAGTAGTTGTTCTCTTTCTTGGGTACAAGAGTGCGGATAGGTTGTTTGCATATGGAGCAAGCCCAGGAAGTCAGAAGGTTGCCAGAGCAGGACCTGATAACCTCTTCATAAGAGGAATCCGAAGAGTCTTCGGAGCACGATTCGGAACTATTGTTGCAACCTCATTCAAAGACTATTCAAGGAAGCTTCAGAATATCGCTAAGTTGTCCTACGGACTATTCCTTGCCTTCCTTGTACCGTTACTCATAGCTTTCGGGCCCTTGACCGCGATAGTTGATGACCCAATGTTTGTGCCAGTCATGACATCACTAATGATGGGTTTGATGCTTGGAATTTTCTCAGGAGTTATTTTCGGTGGTGTAGGACTGCTTGATAGTCAAGATCAACTCTGGATTCTAAAGAGTGCCCCACAGGGAGTTCCCAAGTTCATAGTGGCGAGGGTGCTATCCTATATGATGGTGGGAATTCCGTATGCTTTCATTCCTGCAGTTTTTGCCGGATTTTTGTTGAACTTGGCATTGGATGAAATCATGCTCGTGTGTGTTTTTGTCTACTCCATTGTCTTGGGAGGAATTTTTGTGGGGGTAGGCGTTACTGCAGCAAATCCCTCTTATCAGGACACATCGAGTGGTGCCTTCGTCATTAATCAAATTGTGACAATTGTCATTCTAATGGTTTGTGTCATGATTTCAATAGTTCAAGGTGTGTTAATAGCCATCCATCAGGGATTATTTGGGCCTGCGTTGATCATCTCCAGCATTCCCACGCCAATAGTTGGAATCGTTGTACTGATGTCTGGAATGATACGGCTGAATGTCCTGGAGGTGGGCTGAAATCATGAGGAAATCGATGATGCACTCTTTCATCCTCCTTGTGCTGTTGCTATCCATGGCGTCCTTGTCAGTTGATAGGAACATCATTGGGGATGTTTCTGTTCAAGAAACCAGTTTCACAATGAGCCAAGATATCTCAGGAGTCCCATATGTCTGGCAGGAGGTCAATGGATTTTGTTTCCCATCGGCACTGTCAATGGTTCTACAGAGCATGGGATATGATCTGAGCCTCTATGATATACTCGCTGCTTCAGGTGCTGGTTTCTCAATGGTATCCATCAGTGTTGATGAAGCATTGACATTCTTCCCAGGAGTCATGGTGCGACAGGTACCATGGTTTGAGTTCTTCACCGACATTTATGGGCTGGATATGCAGTTCTATTTGGACTCCTCAACAGAGTTTGGTTGGAATGCCAAACAGATATTGCAAGGCTGGGGTTCTGATTATTTTGATTATTCAGATTCAGCATCAATTAGCCCAGTAACGGTCATGCGCGAGTCGATAGATGCGGGATATCCTCTGGCAATCTCGGTGGACACCTATTACCTGCCTGTGGAAGACTGGGATATCATCAGAAACTATATTGGACCATTGGAACCTGGTGGTGTTGGGCATGCTATTGTCATTGTCGGATATAATGACACCACTCAGATAGTACGGGTCTATGATCCAGGGGTTGGACTCATTGGGGATACCTATGGATATCCTGATGATGGTCGTTGGAACTATACTATGTCCTATGACACACTCCACGATGCGTGGGGAAGTGCAGGGTATGTGACATTCAAAATATCAAACGGAACAGGACCAGTCGCAGACTTTGAAGACCGTCTCACGTCCTATATCACCCAGAAACTGCTTGGTAATCGCTCAGCATACTTTGAGGGGTATGAAAACTACTTCTATCTGAGTGCAGGAGCGGATGCTTTCAGGGGAATGGCTCTTGACATGAATTTGAAGGCGATAAGGGACTATTGCACCTACTACTTAGAGGTAGAGAAGTCTACTGCTATGAGAATACTAGGGCACAATCTCGAGGTCATGATGACAATGCAGTATCTTGCATTTCGTAGCTCACTCAATGGGCTCCCAGACCTCCTCCCATCAAAGGACTTGACACAATTCCTCTCTGCGGCCAATGAGGCACTACCACACATGGAAGTATTGAGTCATAATGCCTCCATTACTAGCGGCATTGAAATCAAAAGTCGCGACACATTGTTGTACAATACATTCTTCGGAATGGCGAGTACCTTTGAATCATCACATGACTTGGATGGCGCAATCAGTGAGTACTCCGATGAACTGGAAGAGATATCTACGCACCTAATTGCAATTGCTGATGCATGGAGAGCTGCAGGCGAGTTTCTGGCAGATGAGTTAGATAGGCCTCTTTCTCCGCTTGGGAACGATATGATGATAGTCATAGGTGGCAGTGGTGTTGTTCTTTTCATATGTCTAGTAATAGTCATTTGGAGGAGGAAACTCGGTCCAGAGGAGTGACATGTAAGTTCATATAAAATAGGAATATTATTCATGTTAAAACGGAATATTTATTACCATATATGTATTCTCCGAGAGTGGGTGTCGCGTTCGATATGGAAGATCCAGGAGAAGAGAGGAAACCAGCTAAGGCATCATTGTCGCCTGATGCAATAGCAGAGTATTTCCTTGCAGTGGCTCATCCAAAGAGGATTGGCATTCTCAGTCTTCTTGCTGAAGAGAGCATGGATTTCGGGGAGTTGCTAAGGAGGACAGGTCTGCGAAAGACGGCGCTCTCGAACCAACTCTCTGCACTCACTGATAGACATCTCATTGAAAGAGTGAGTCATGGACACTATGCACTCACCAAGGATGGGAAACATGTTCTAAACGTAGTCATTGACACTTACAAGAAATCAAGACTCAGGAAGGAGGAGGAGAAGAAACGTATCCTTGAACGCTACACACCCAGAAGTGATGAACCAATGGCAAAGGAACTACAGGTAGAGATTGTACAACTCGAACAGATGACTGTTGCCAGTGTTCAGGCAATTAGCAAATCTCCAGAGGAGGATGCCTGGAAGAAGATGGTTGCCTTCGCAGAACCCAGAGGACTGCTGAAGGATCTGAAGAAGAACCCCATCTTTGGCTTCAATAATCCTAATCCAACTGCAGGAAAGGAGGAGTACGGATATGAGTTCTGGATCCGTATTGATCCAAAGACTGACATGGAGAAAGGTGTTATGAAGAAGAAGTTTGATGGCGGGCTTTACGCTGTCACAAGGTGCAACCTTACTCAAGAGGCTACATCCCAGTTCATGCAAGAACACGGCGTGTTGCAGAGCTGGGCAAGACTCAGTGAGTGGTTCGAATCGAGTGGGTACAAGAAGGGAAAGCATCAGTGGCTGGAGAAGTCCATCAATCCTAACAGACCGGATGAGGACCTTCTTCTTGATCTGTACATGCCCATCGCAAAATAATAGCTTCAGTGTGGAACACGGATGCTCTCACCCGTCGGCTAGAAGAGTGTAGGGCCTCCATGCTCCACATCTCCTTTCTTTTCCTCAGTACTTGTATGTTTCTGCTGACAAATAAGTGGGAATTACTTCTCCTTACTA
>JAEORX010000141.1 GCA_016840685.1 Candidatus Thorarchaeota archaeon | reverse complement strand
TCAAATATCGCGGAGTTTGTTCTCGATAAACTAAAGAATGGCATCATTTTTTCAAAAGAGGGACAACAGGATCTCACTGAGATGTTTGATTTAGTCGAAGAAACTTATTCTACTGCAATCAAGGCATTGAAGACCAGAAACAAAGACCTTGCGAAGGTTGCTGAGAGACTCGAAGACCAAGTTGATGTTCTGGAGAGGAAACTAAAAGCATCACATATCGAGCGAGTCAGAAAAGGCATCTGCGATCCTCAGGCTGACGCCATTTTTATAGAAACTTTGAGAAACCTCGAGAGAATTGGAGACCATGCTGACAATATAGCATATGATGTCATCATGGAAACATGATGGACCCTAAGTGGAGGACTTATCCTTCTTTTCTGGTACTTCATCTACATCACCTGCTATACCAGCTTGAGTCATTCGTCTGGGTGAGAGAATGACATCTAGCCAGTCTGCATCCAAAAGACCTTCCTCAAGCACAATTTCTCTGATTGAACGACCCGTGTCTAATGCCTTTTTAGCGACTTGAGTTGCAGCCTTGTATCCTATAGGATTGAGGGCTGTGACAAGACCTATGCTTCTGTGTACAATATCAAGACCAGCAGGATTGGGCATGATACCTTTGATGCACTTTTCTGCGAAAATGGGAATGGCATTCTTGAGGACTTTCAAGGCTTGAAAGAAGTTGTAGGCGATGACTGGATCGAAGGCGTTTAGTTCAAGTTGACCAGATTGTGCCGCCATTGAGATAACAAGATCATGGCCAATTACCTGAAAGGCTACTTGCATGACCATTTCTGGAATGACTGGATTCACTTTTCCTGGCATGATCGATGAACCTGGCTGAACAGCGGGAAGAGTAATCTCGTGAAAACCACCGATGGGTCCTGAAGATAGAAGTATGATGTCCCCGGAAATCTTTGCGAGATTCGTGGCTATGACTCGCAAGAGACCTGATGCGTGAACAAACTCATCTGAGTTCTGTGTATCATCAATCAGATTCTCAGCAGTTGTAAGCTCCTCAAGTCCAGTGACTTCTCGTAAATACTTCTCAGCCAGTCTGATGTATTCTGGATCAGCGTTGAGTGACGTGCCAATTGCTGTTGCTCCAATGTTGTGTGTCTGCAGGACATCGATTGCCCATTCAATCCTTTGCAGGTCTCTCTTCAACGCAGCAGACCATGCACCAAATTCTTGCCCTAAGGTGATGGGCACAGCATCCTGCATCTCTGTCCTACCCAACTTCAAGATATCCATGAACTCCTCAGCCTTAGCATTAAGCGCCTCAGTCAAGCTTCGAAGATTGGAGGAGAGATCTCGTAATCCGTAGATAGTGGCGATTTTAATCGCAGTGGGATACACATCATTTGTCGATTGTGAGAGGTTCACATGGTCATTAGCTGAGATAGGGGCCATAGTGTTACGATCTTCACCCAGTATCTCATTTGCCCGAGAGGCAATCACTTCGTTCACGCACATGTTCGTGGATGTCCCAGCCCCTCCCTGAAGCATGTCAACAACGAATTGATCCATAAACTCACCTGCAATAATCTCATCGCAAGCTTGGATAATTGCATCCCCATAGTCATCACTCAAGTGTCCAAGTTCTTTATTTGCTTGCGCGCATGCCTTCTTTACCATAGCCATTGCTTGCGTGAGAGTGGAGTAGTTGTAAAGACGGACTAGCGAAACGCCAAAGTTCTCCTGCGCTCTCAGCGTCTGGATGCCCCAGTAAGCATCCTTAGGAACCAACCTCGTTCCTAAGAGATCACTCTCCTCTCGGTACTCTTGTTCTTCAGGACTCATGAACCTCACCACTATACCCATTTCTGTCATATTCTTAATAGATTATTAGAAGCCGGCAGCTTGCCCATCCTTGCGACAGTCTGAACCAGCAATCCATGCATCGCTGAATCTGATAATTGCCTGTCCTCCACCAAATGCAAAAACAGATTCGTCAGCTACCATATGGCCTTGCTTTTGAAGTTCAATCCGAATCTCTGGAGGAGTGCCTGTTTCCATCTCAACTCTGTTGGTTGAGTGGTCATGGTCGAATCGAGGAAGGTCAAGTGCCTCTTGAGGAAGCAAGCTATAATCAACCAAATTACTGACGAATTGGGCATGTGCCTGAGCTTGGTGTGATCCGCCCATGATCCCAAAAACACCCAGTAATTCTTTGTTCTTGTACAATGCACCTGGGATTATCGTGTGGAATGGTAGTTTCTTGGGTGCATAGCAGTTTGGATGTTCTGGGTCAAGTGAGAACAGGTGACCCCTGTTCTGAAGTTTTATCCCAGTGCCAGTGGCGACAAGGCCGCTACCAAATCCCATGTAAAGGCTGTTAATGAAAGATACTGCATTGCCTTCTCCATCTGCAGTAGCAAGATATACGGTATCACGACCCGAGAAGAGACCTGCAGTATAGCTACTCATGGCTTGATGAGGATTGATTGTGCTTGCTCGTTCCATAGCATATTCTTTTGAAAGTAATCGATCGAGAGGAACATTATAGAAACTGGGATCTGCATTGTGTTGATGTAAATCAGCATAAGATAGCTTCTTAGCCTCAATCATGAGGTGAAACCTTTCGGCACTCAAAGGAGGAAATCCTGAGAAATCAAAGTTTTCCATTATGTTCAACATGATGAGTGCGGCAAAGCCCTGACTATTGGGAGGATGTTCAATGACATCGACTCCGCGATATGAAACCGAGATTGGTCTGGTCTCTTCTGTCTTGTGAGTTGCCAAATCCTCCAGAGAGAGAAATCCTCCATTCTCCTGAACAGTCTGAACTATT
Source organism: Candidatus Thorarchaeota archaeon (assembly GCA_016840685.1). GTDB lineage: Archaea > Asgardarchaeota > Thorarchaeia > Thorarchaeales > Thorarchaeaceae > SMTZ1-45. Next base: position 4,521 of record JAEORX010000141.1, on the reverse strand, counting down.
GATTCAGCGATTCGACCGGTATAGAAGCCATCTGCACCCCCTTTTACCACGATCTCAAATGTCTCAGCCAAGTCTTTGTTCTTCATGATTTGACCGATAGCAGGGGCTTTGCCTCCTGGTGCAAAGATCTCACGGGCTGCGTCATTCTTGAGAGCAATAAGTCCTTGCATCCAATTGTCCGCGATAATCGGTGAAACAGGGAATCCATCACGCGCATAATGAATTGCTGGTTTAAGGACATCCTTCATCTCAAGTGACCCATGTCTTTCGATGATGTGACACCATAGATGAAGGGCACCTGGAACAGTGACTGGAGGGCCTCCCCGTGCTGGCATGCTTGTCCAGCCTCTATCAAGCAGCTCTTGAAGTGTAATGAGTGAACCAGACCTTCCTGATCCATTATAGCTTAAAGGCTGGGTTTTTCCTGCCAGATGAATCAAAGTGAAGGCATCACCGCCACAGCCTGTGCTGAAGGGCTCAACAACATCAAGAACTGCTGCAGTTGCCACCGCAGCATCCACAGCATTTCCTCCAGTACGAATTATTTCTAATCCTGCCTGTGTTGCGAGAGGTTGGGAAGATGCCACCATTCCATCTCGAGCAAGAATATTCGAACGACCAGTCAGACCCGCAATCAAGTCAAGTCACTTCCAAAGGATAACCATGGTCCTTCCAAGCTTTGAGTCCGTCCAAGTTCACAACAATGTCATTCACACCACGCCTCTTCAGGATACTCGCTGCAGTTGCGCTCCTGAATCCGCTGGGGCAGACGGGGGTCACCGGGATGGTAGCGTGAAAGCCCTTCGAACTCTCCTCCAATCCAGTAAGGGGGAGAGACACAGATTGACCGATATGTTCGACTGAGAACTCATGAGGCTCACGTACATCTATCACCTGCAACTCATGCCGTGCATATTTTGCTTCAAGATCGTCTAAAGAGATCTCTTCTATGAAACCTGGTTTTCGACCACTCCCAACCCATTGATCCAGACCATTCTTGAGGTATCCAATGATGTTGTCATATCCTATTCGATAGAGCATGCTTGAAGCCAGTATCAGATCACTCTGACCATCTGATAGAATGAATGAGAAAGTCTGGTCCGGTCGTAATGCCCATCCAGCCAAAAGGCCCATGTTTGCCAGACTAAGGCTGATTGAATCTGGTATATGACGCCTTAGATACTCACTTGGTGGACGTGTATCAATCGCACGATGGCCTTCATCTTGTAGTAGTCTATTGAATTCATCAATGTCCAAGTCAATAGGTTCAGGAAGCTCCGCAAGAACCGGTGGTCCAATTGTATTCAGATATTCACAATGTTTGAAATATGGCGCCCGTGTGAGGTGCTGGTTTAACTTTGATGCTACAAATTCATCCTCGTGCATGTTCAACCAGACATTGTGTTTTTTCTCGAACCCGATTGTAGAGAATTCACGTTCGCCAATGTTTCCCCCACAAACCGATCCAGCTCCATGACCTGGATGGATGACAACTCCATCTCCCAGACTAAGGACTGTTTCATGAAGACTATTGTATAGCTTTCTTGACATTTCTTCATGTTTCTTGATATCAACCAAGTCAGTTCTACCAACCTCATTCACAAATAGGGTGTCACCAGTAAAGGCAACAATTGGGTCGGATCCAACCGACCGGTCTCCAACTGCGTAACAGACACTATCTAAAGTATGACCTGGAGTCTGGAGGCAGGTGACATGCATATTACCTATTACGAAGGTTTCACCATCTGCAAGATGGTCATCTCCATACTTGAAGTTTGTCTGATTTGAATGGCAGATTCGAGCCTCTGGGAGTAAATTCTTCAATTCTAGAGATCCGATGACCAGATCCTCGTTTCTGTGAGTTTCAAATATGTGAGTGATCTCTACTCCTTCACCATCTGCAATTTGATGGTAGATTGCCGCATCCCTGCGTGGATCCACGACCATCGCTTCACTCCCCGAGCTAACAAAATATGATAGTGCAGCTAATCCTTCAGATCTGATGGTCCTTATCCTCATCTTTGAATCAATTCCCAAATCTGAAGAACTCACTTTTAAGAAGTGAGGTAGTAGTCGGTTCATATCTTAGAGGCAAAGATTAAACAGGTGTAAATCCAATATAGAAACGCTATGGACGAACATTGTGACGATTTCGAGACAGAAGAGGGTATTATTGTAGACACATCACTTGATATTCTAAGGAAAGCAGCAAAGAAGGTGTTATACGAATACGACGAAAAAATCTTCGATATCGATGGCGAAGCTAGACCCCTAGGAAGTGAGATACAGACAGGTGACACAGTCTTATTCGAGGAGAAGATTCAGCCATGTCCTTCAAGAATCATTGCAGTAAAAATAATCCGTAATTTCTGGTACCTCAATGCCACCTCTGAAACACCAAAAGGGGGGTATCCATCTGGACGTGATGCGATGAAAGCAGCAGAAATGGACCACCAAAATCTCAGACTCCTTGAGCGTTTCCTCATCACTCAGACTGGAGCAGACCATGTTCGAGAGGCTCGTAATTGGAAACCAGACCTCAAGGGTGAAGCGGTGGATGTTCTAGGTCTCATTGGCACCGCAGCGAAAAGATGGTCATGAGCTGTTCGTCAGTTTTATTACACACCCAATTTTCAAAACTGCCAAGGCGGTAGAACATTGGAGAAAGTTCGTCAGAAAATCAGATGGAATACCTGGCCAGAGTATGGAAAGACCATCTTCTTCATACTCCTGGTCGTTGGCGTCACAATTGGTGGCTATGGTATTTTCACGGTCGCTATGGGCACATCCTCTCCACTGGTTGTAGTTACGAGTGACTCAATGTTGCCGACCCTTGAAAGAGGCCATCTTCTTGTCCTGCAATCGCGACCTCCTGAAATGATCAATGTAGGAGACATAATTGTTTACAATGCTGAGTGGCACTCTGAGGCGCCAGTAGTACATCGAGTTATTCAGATGGAGAATGTGAGCGGAGAATATAGATATTATACTCAGGGCGATAATAACCCTAATCCAGACCCATACTACCGGACGTACGAAGACATAGTCGGGGTCGTGGTATTGGCAATTCCCTGGATTGGCAACATAACGCTCTTCCTGCAGCAAGAAGGAGTCCTACCTGTTATTCTTGTTATCCTAATTATTTTGATGATACTCCCTGAATTCTTCTCAAAGGATGACAATGAGAAACACGAATCGGTCGATGAGAGCTCATCCTAGAATAAGGTACTTATTCCCCTTTGTAAGGGGTGTGGCGTATAATGAATCTCTTTCCTAGTAGAAAAGGAGCTTTCCTTCTACTTGCACTGGGGCTTTTGGTTGGAATCGGCTGTCTTTCGACTGCAAGTGCACTTCCTGAGCCTACAGGGTATATGGTCAATGATTGGGTCTACCTTCTCCCCTATGAAGAGGAGGAAGATCTTGAGGGGCTCTGCCGATGGATTGAGGATCAAACAACCGTAGAAATCTATGTCATCATAACAGACAATCTCGCTGGAGAAGACCTCGATCGCTATTCCTACCTTGTCTTCAATGATTGGGGTATTGGAAAGGAAGATGTGAACAATGGCCTTCTCTTGACGCTCTACTATTGGGAAAACACTACTCATTTCTATTACGAGTTCAGGATAGAAGTGGGCCGTGGAATGGAGGGGACTGTCACGGACTCTGAGGCAGGAAGAATTGCCAGAGATAACTGCACGCTCTGGTTTGACTATATGTACTTCTACGAGGGTCTCTATGAAGGGATTGAAGAGCTGTATAATGAGTTCAAGGATGATCCAAATGTGGTCAGTACCATAGGGAATCCAGTTGGTCTTGCAGCATTCCAGCTATGGGGCTATGAGAATCCACTCATTGCTGGGGCAATTGTCGCCATGGGACTCGTCATGTTCTCTCTCTGGTTTCAGATTGCTCTGCGAAGATATAGGGGATCATTCATTCCACTGATAGGAATCGGAGCCCTCCTACTCTTTGCTTGGTGGTGGGATAGCACGCTTCAGGTGCTTGGATATGCAATCATTATCGCAATTGGTGGGACAGTCACTGTAGCTGGAGGACGACGAGTGAGGAGTGGAGGAGGAAGGACCGAGGGTGGAGGATTTAGATACTGAATAAATGAGGAGAAACAAAATGCAAGGAAGATCAGTCGTATGTGTGATTCTAATGGCGGTAGTCGTGGTGGGAGTAGGTTTTGGCGCAATGACAATCATGACCTACAACGACCTCGTCACAGCCAAGCTTGAAGCTGAGAATAAATGGACCTATATTCAGATTCAGTTTGAACGAAAGCTTGACCTGATACCACAACTGGTTGCTGTTGTCGAGAATTATACAGACTATGAACAGGAAACACTCACATTAATCACAGAACTTCGAACGCAATGGCTTTCACTTAACGGAACTCCAAGCGAGCAAGCGAATATATCAACGCAACTCAACCAAGCATTCAGCACGCTGTTCGTTGCGATCCAAGAAAACTACCCAACACTCTATGCAGACATTCTCTATCAAGAGCTATTT
>JAEORX010000015.1 GCA_016840685.1 Candidatus Thorarchaeota archaeon | reverse complement strand
CCTCATTATGTATGAAAACAGAGTGAGTATAATGGCTCTTCCACAATCAGAGGTGAACAGACTATCAAAGGAAACCCTCACACAGGATGACATTGAATACTTCAAAAACAAGTATGGTAAGAAGTTTGTAAAGGCACTGAGAGCTGTAGAGGAAGGAAAAGTCATCAGGTACAAGTTCAGTCCAAGTGAATCTGTGACCTGGATTGTGAAGGGTCGAAGTCGTCAGTATCTTGTCATTCCAGAACTATACTGTACTTGCAGGAGTTTCTACCAAGAAGTAGTAATCGCGAGAGAAACCAACATGTGCTATCATCTTTTGGCACAACGAATCGCTGAGATTGGCGAAAGGTATGATTCTCAGAACTCCACTGACACAAATCGTCGAAAGCTGTTTGTTGAATGGCGTAGAACCGATTGAATAGCAATCGCCTGCGAGGATAACTTTAAAACACGGCCTAGGGTCAGGCACGCTGACTGAGCAACAAGGTCGGAGCAGCAAAATGAATCAGCTCAGGAAAGCCCATAGAGTACTTGCAGTGATGGTGACAGTGATAGTCATCCTATCTAGCCTTCAGACAAATGTCATTGCTCAGGCCAATTTAGACCCCATTCTTGTACTCTATGATGCAAGCCACAGTCAACAGTATGCTGCTGATGATGAAACGTTAGGCCTGAAACTCATGCTCGATGCTGTCAACACATCAACAAGGTATATCGTCAAGGTCAATGAAGATGCCGAACTTACAGACTCAGTCCTGAATGACGTTGATATTCTCATCATTGCAGCTCCCCACACGAGTTCTCCCTTTTCAGATGATGAAACTCATGGTATCAAAGAGATGCTTGCCAATGGAAGCTCATTGTTTCTCTTGGGTGATCCAGTAATAGACCAAACCACTACTTACTGGTCTGAGGCTCTTATGCGGGACTTGGGTGAGAATAATGCAATCAACAGTCTCTTGGATAGTATCAATGTTACAGGTGTAAGATTCAGCGTAAATCGAACTGTTCTCGAAAACATCTATGCGGATACGATGTTCGACTATGAACATCCGATCTTCAATGAAACATACCCCTACATGATACAGCTTGACCCATCAACATGGGAAACAGATCATCCTATTTTCAGAAACATAAATACTCTCTATACACTAACCGCCACCCTAAAACCAATTGGGCTCTCTAGTGGACTCGCATCCGGTTATGAAACCTCTTTTGCACAGTTTCGGAGGGGTCCAAACACTTGGGCAAACTATTCATTTCCAAACATGACTCTTGAGGAATTCGAAGAGAAACCACTCTCCTACTCCGCAATAAATGGAACCTTTCCATCTTGGATGTCTGCATTCGAATATGACGAGAGCAGAATCACCATTGTTGGATCAACCCTGATGTTCACTGGAAGAGTACTCGCTTACCCAAGCACAGATCAAAGATGGTTCTATATGGGTGATAACTCACGTCTCTTCTTGAACATCATTAATTGGTTGTCTCAGGATTCTGTCGAAGCTCCAAGTGCAATACTACCAATGCTAATCATCTCTTCTGTGATAATGGCGGTAGGTGTGTCCTTCTATATACTCAAAAAGATTCGGTAACAGCCCATCGGGGTGTTTTCAATCCCTGTTCCATTAAGATAGTATCTATGGCATTCACCAAGTGAATCAATCCCTCTTTCTTCCGGGCAGACATTAGTATTATTGTTGGCGCCTTGTCCGGAACCATGTCGTACAGTTTGGTCTGAAGATAATCGATTTCACCTTGAAGTTCACGATTTTTCACTTTGTCAATCTTGTTTGCTGCCACAACGACTTTTGGCGATATCTCAGACAGAAAGCTGTAAAATTCAACATCAATTGGAATCTCTCCACGAGATGACCATCTCTCATACAGCTCTCTGAAAAGTGAGATATCAATTATTAAAACCGATAGTGCCAGCTGCCCACTCCAAGTCTCTAGTTTCTGAACTACATTGGCTTTGGTTTCTTCTATTGTTTTTTTGCTTTGTCCTGCCATGTATCCAAAACCTGGAATGTCTACTAATGTAATTGGACCATAATCGATTATGACTTCCCAACGAGTGCTTCCTGGTTGTTTACCGACTCGCACTTTTTTTCCAGTAAGAGTTCGAATTGCACTGCTCTTGCCAACATTGCTTCTACCCGCAAAAACAATCATTGGTTTTTTCATTCTACCAATATGGTCGGGTTCTTTCATATTGAAGCTCTCCCTTTGCTATTGCTCTAAGAATTTCAAGTCGATTGTTCAACCCTGGTTTGAGTATTCTTGCAGCAGTCGTTGCACCAATTCCCCTTCCTGCCAAGACCAACAGCGCAGTTTTTCCATACATTGAAACTAGCTCAGCTGTAAGGGATGCTGCCCTGAGTTCTTTATCCTCATCTCTTGTGAGTTTTTCGCCACGAACCCGCTTTCCTACTATTTTCTGAAAGTCCTTGTTTGTTGGTGACAGTACAGCAATCATCTTTGACCCGCACACAGGACAACTGACATCATGGTCAAGAGTAGACAGAGTCCTGACAGAGTTCCAATGACTCGCGGCCATGCATACCAATCGAAACCGTTTGGCGTTCAAACGTTCTTCCATCATTCGAAGTACTTCATCCTCATCTGTGATTTCTCCCATCACCTCGAATCTTGTCTTTTCCTCAACTATCAATCGTGCGAGTGGTGAGGGACCATCAGTTTTTACAATATGGATTGTTAATTGAGCATTAGAGAACTTATCAAAAACATCCATAACCCGTTTTTCATCCATCTTGTCATCTAATACTTCTCTCATGGCCTCTTGAAATACTGGAGAGTTCTCTAGTGACTTTATTAAATACCTCACAGGGATTTCTTTTTGTTTTGCAGTTCTTTTTATGATATCCATCCTTCTTGCCACATGGATGAATCTTGATGCAAAATTCTGTGTGTTCTTCATAGCTAAACGAAGGATAGCTGATGCCTGTTCTCCTGAATACTCCTGAAGAACATCCGTAATCCAGCTTGGATTGATCCTTCTTCCTGCTGTGAAAAGAATACGATATGGATCTCTCTCCACCGCGACCTCAATTCCAAATCGTGTCGTCAATAATGACGCAATAACAATTCCTAGAGCCTCATTAGCTTTAGTCCCAAGAGGGGCATGGAGTACTAGTCCTGACTCAAAATCCTCAATGATAAAGGAGCTATCAGAGGGGAGACTCCCAAGAGTTTCTTTGCTATTTCTCAGAACTCTCAAGATATGTCCATGTGACTCAGAAGATATTCCATATTGTTTGATCAGCCATTTCTCAACAGTCTTAGTATCTTTATCCAGCACATAGTTCCATACTTTCGCCACCTCAGATGCCACCTCAAATGGGACTGGAATCATCTCGCCCACCCACCTAGGCGCCTCCATGTCTGTTCCTCCTGCAGGAACACACATGACCTCTCCTGTCTCCTCATCTATATTGACCACAGACCACGGTCGTCCTCTTATCACAAACACTGAACCTGCTTCAACATTGGATGAAACAAAGTCTTCATCAAGCACCCCAATCGATGTCCGTGTCGTCATATCTATTGCATTTACCTGGTGAACATCAGGGATCATACTCAGATGGTTGTAGTAGAAAACCCTAGTTCTTGCTCCCTTCTTGACAGTTGTCCCATCTATCTCCAAGACCCTCCTTCCATCCATGAAGTCTAGAAGGGCATCAAGTTCCTCCTCTGTGACCTTCCTAAAGGGAAATGAAGACCTAATCAACTTCAAGAGGTCCTCTTTAGCAATCTCGTCTGAATCAAGAAGAACACCAGCAATCTGATGACTAAGCACATCCCATGACTTTTCTGGTATCTTCGCATCTTCTACCTTGTTCTGACGAGCTCGTTTTAGTATGACTCCTGACTCGATGATATCATCGAGATTGACTGTTGCTATGATTATACCCTCTGAAGACTGACCAACTCCATGACCCGACCTCCCCACACGTTGAAGAAGCCTGGCGACCTCTCTCGGCGATGAGTATTGCACCACCAAATCAGCCAGTCCAATATCAATTCCTAACTCCAAGCTTGATGTGGCAATTATGGCCTTTGAAGTCCCTGACTTGAGTCCATCTTCAGCAGACAGTCGTGCGGTTTTTGAAAGTGATCCGTGGTGAACATCGAACTCGAATGGTGGAGAAACAGCTCGCATCTTTGCTCCTAGGACCTCAGAAAATGAGCGAGTATTCGTGAATACAATGACTGACTGATGGTTACTGATAAGGTCAACAATTCTATCCAAGCGAGCCATTGAATGAGGTGGATACGATATCTTCTTTGCCAATGTCCGATGTTTCTCTGTTGGTTCAGGAACTTCTACTCTAAGCTTTATCTTACGTCTGCTATATCCTGCCCAGAAAGACTTCCCTGGGCGATTACCCCCCAGAAGCGATGCGACTTCATCAGGATTCCCAACTGTGGCTGATAATCCAATGCGCTGTATGGGACTGCCTACAATTTGCTCGAGTCTCTCGAGACCCAGACTAAGCTGTACTCCTCTCTTACTGCCTGCTAAGTCGTGTACTTCATCAATAATGGCTGCAAAGACTGTTCTGAGATGATACCTCAGTCGCTTTCCTGGCAGTATTGCTTGGAGTGTTTCAGGTGTAGTGATGAGGAGGTTTGGAGGTGTGATAGCCTGTTGCCTTCTGGCGTACTGGGTTGTATCACCATGACGAACAGCAACACTGATGCCCAAATGCTTGCACAGTTCTTGGATTCTTTTGAACACATCACGATTCAATGCTCTGAGCGGCGTGATATAGAGAATATAGAATCCAAAGATTTCTTGTTGCTCTTTCAACTCCTGTAATCGATGCAAAAGAGGTAATAATGCCGCCTCAGTTTTGCCACTTCCTGTAGGAGCTAAGAGAAGGGCATTTTCCCTCTCTCTGATGAGGAATGGTACTGATAACTCCTGGATTGGCGTGAATTGAACCATACCATTTGTCTTGAGGAAACTTGCTATCTCTTCACTAAGGGGTGCAAACGCCTTCATCTGTGTGTCGTCCTTTTCCCAAGGTGTCGACACTCATTAATCAAGATGCGTATATCAGTCCTGAAGGTGACTTCTGCATTATCCATTCTTGTTTCCAATTCATGAATCACAGAATCAAGAGATTCAGAGATCTTCTCAATCTCATTAACAAGCCTCTTCATTTCTTCAAGATTGGAAATATGAGGCGCTACCGTCTCAAAAGCAGTGCGTACTAGTGAGCTTGTCATTGGAAACAACCCGTGGTCTATTCCTCTTCTTCCTCACCATAGACCATGTAGCCCATCGTAAGAATGATTGCTAGAACTCCCATTGCAGCAAGTAGAATGAAGACGATGGTTATGAAGGTCTCAATGTTCTGCATCAAAATCTTGTGTCCTCCGACTGTGTCCGCTTATAACGATTGCTGAATATTGGATGATGTACTGCTTTCAGACCTCTGCTTTTCGACCCTCATAGAATCTATCAATGAATGACCCATAGATGTCTACTGGTTCGGTCAGTGGGTTGACTTCATCAACGGTCATCTCTAGCCCACAAGAACCACACTTCACTATGGCCATCGCATTGTCCCGATAGAGTTCAATCTTGATAGCAGTATTGCCACAGTCAGGACACGGATACACGTCTGGAATGCGTTTCTGTGGTCGTCTCCGTACTTTCTGTCTTCGTCGTCGTCCCATGAAGTTTCACCCTTTACCTATTTCTCACATGTCAGAGCAGTAGCCCCGAAAGAAATAGAGCGGGCTCTCCGGCTCAGGTATTGATTTAAGCGTTTTGTTGAATGACTTTCAAGCCTATTACGAAGGCTTCATATTGTCAATTTCCCCGCTTCAGCCAATCATGTCAGACCTCTCAAAAAACGCACAGTGTGTTCTCAGGATTCTTGCAAGCGCTGGTGCATTGACAACCACAGAGATACTTGAGATTGCTAGCACTGACGAATTTGCCGATTTCTGCACAGATTGCGCAGGTGGTGATGCCTTTGTGGCTGCTGCGAATCAACTAGTGCAAATGGGTTTGATCTCGAAGAAGTTCGGCAAGGGAGGTTACCGGTGGCAACTGGTGAAGGATTGATCAGCATGGTGAACTGGACCAAGATTAGAAACGACTTCCCTGCCCTTGAACGTACCATAAACGGTCGTCCAGTAGTATATTTGGACAGTGCATGTATGGCACTCAAACCCAGACAGGTAATCGATGCCATGAATGAGTACTATGAGTGCTACCCTGCATGCGGAGGAAGAAGCATCCATAAATTCGGGGAAGAGGCTTCCAATGCATATAGTGAAGCGAGACGCAAGTTCAGAAAATTCCTAAATGCTTCTGATGATTCAGAATGTATCTGGACCAGGAACGCCACTGAGTCATTGAACATTGTTGCAAGTGCAGTAAAACTGCCAAAAGGGTCAAAGATCATTACTACATCTCTGGAACATCACAGTGGTTCGCTCCCCTTTGTGGAACGGGCTCGGCGAGATGGTCTGAAGACTGAGATTGTCAAGGCGCTACCAGATGGCACTTTTGACATCGAAGACTGGAAGAAGGCGGTCGACAGAAACACGAGCATGATATCGGTTGTTCACTCTTCTAATGTGACTGGTACTGTTGCTCCGATGAAAGAGATTGTTGAAATTGCACATGACCGTGGGGCTCTGGTTATAAGCGATGACGCTCAGTATGCTCCACATCATCCACTTGATGTTCAGGATCTTGACGTTGATTTTTCTGCCATATCTGTTCATAAGATGTGTGGACCAACCGGGATGGGCGTTCTATATGGCAAGCTGGAACATCTTAAGTCTATGAACATGTGCTTCTATGGTGGAGACACTGTAAGTGACGTCCGTTTTGAGAACGGCGAAATACTCCCTGAGTATCTTCCTCCACCAGAGAAGTTCGAAGCTGGGCTACAGAACTATGCTGGTGCTATTGGAGCTGGTGCAGCAGCAGACTATCTTCAAGCCATTGGAATGAGCGAGATTGAGAAGCACGAACGTTCATTGCTTGAAGTGGCTCTAAAAAGACTCTCTGACATGGAGCATGTCCATATCTTGGGAACCAATGATATTTCCATCAAGACAGGGTTGGTTACGTTCAATGTAGACACGGTCTCTTCTGCACATGATGTAGCCACATTCTTGAATGATGAATTCAATATCATGGTCCGTAGCGGCTGGCACTGTGTTGGACCCTTTCATTATCAGATGGGCATCGATCCAAAGAAAGGTACAGTAAGAGCTAGTTTCTATTTGTACAACAACCGTGAGGATGTATCCAGCTTTCTATCTGGAATAGAAACACTCATTGAAGCTAGCAAGTAGAGTGTCAATAACTGATTAGTATTTTCCAATCGCCCAAGGACTCCAACGGGTCTTCTCTTCTCGATTCTGTAGATTTTGCAGTAGCTTTTTCCTTATTTTATACAGTTGTCCAAAACGAAGAGTATCAGAGTACTGAGAAAGCTCTTGTGCTATTTCATCGAATATTGAAATAGGTACATTTCTAAAACAACCTATGACATAGTTTTGATTCTTCTTGCCCTCTAAGAAGGCTCTAAGAACACCCCTAAGGTAATTTCGCTCTGCAATAACCATTCGAACAGGACTCATTGCATATAATATCAAAGCACCGTCGATTATAAACACGAATAATATGAACAATCTGCTATATCTGACAGATTGCGGTGAAAGAGCCTAGTTTCAACCCACCTCTTTCTGGATTTCTTCCTTCATTCTTTTAATCTCTCTTACAGGGTCTGCAAACTCGAAACCACTTGCTGAAAGGTCAAACGAATCTCTGAACTTCTTCACACGACCATATACTGCAATATACTTCCCAATGACCTTGTCCGCATTTTCAATCAGTGGCTGTTCTCCTTTTCCGGTCTTCTTTATCATCTCATTGGCTTCCTCTGCAGTCATCTGAAGTAGTTCCTCTCCGACTTTTCCAAAGAGTGTGACTCTGATAGATCCTGAGCCATCATCTACTGATACCTTGTAAAGCATCCTCGGTTCTGGTTTATCGATTTTTCCACAGGATTTGCAGACATATCCATCATCCAACTCATCTAGCTTCTTGCTGCAACTCGGACATGCCTGATAGATTGGAGATATTGATTGACTCAGGTTCACAACAATGCCGCATATTTCTACGCTTTTCCCCTCCATTGTGTCATCTATGTCCCCAATAAGAAACCGTGAAGCCTTAGCCATTGGTTGGACAGACACCTGTGACACATCTAAGTTCTTGAGCTTAGATCCTTTGGGGTTAATTTGAATCTCAGCCTTACGGCCTACCTGGAATTCGACACCTCCTCTAAATCCCTCCTTCACATAACCATGAAGGATTTTGATGATGTCTTCTTCCTTGATATCTTCTATCTTGTCGACATCATCATTCCAAAAAGTGACCCGAGTCTTACCCGACCTGTCAGCAAGAATGATATTCTTGACACGTCCATCTCTTCCGTCCTTGGTCGTGAAGTCAGTCGTGTCATAAACCGTCACAACCTTCCCCTCTATGTCTACATCCCACATCCCTGTTGTGAGGTCAATAATCTCTTTCATTCCAAGGGGTTCTGACACCTCTCTGGACGTTTCTACATCCACTGCATCTATTTTCTCCTTGAGATTCCGAACAATAGAAGCAGCTCGTCCGATGTGTACCTCCACCTCAGAACCATCACGATTCAATCTTGTGTTTACTCCCCTGAGGTGGATGATCTCACCTTCCTCTGCATCCTCCATCTCTGCGGCCTTGTCATCCCAAAAAACCAGCCTGACTGCACCAGTTTCATCGGCTCCAATGATGCTGAGAACCTTACCCTCAGAACCATCCCTCTGTCTTGTGAATGTGGACAGTCGGAACACTCTTTGAATCTTGACCTTAAGACTGACATTGAAGAGGCCCTCCTTGAGGTCAGATATCTTCTGATCTTCAGTTGCAGAGTCACCAAAGTCAACACCAAGATCATCGATTTCGTAATCCTCGAGGACCCTAATCTGTGCCAGTCTTCCCAAGTTCAGTTCCAGTGCATCTCCAAGGCCTCTCTTGACATAGGCCCCTCGCAGCTGAATGACATCTCCAACTGAAACAGCATCCTCAGAAATAGCATTTGTAAGATCATCCCATAGGACCACTCTTATGCTGCCCGTTTCATCTGAAACAACTATGTTCGCTACTCTTCCCTCTCCTCCACCATCTTTCCTAGAGAAGGTTCTGACAGTGCCTATGTTGACCACTTTGGCTGTGAGTGCCACATTTCGGGTAGCTTCTGTTATGTCCTCAACTCTTTGACGTGCTTTGGGCGAGATTTGATGAAGATCAACTCCTAGCTCTCTAGCCACAATCATCGAAGCAGACTCGTCGTTGATTACCTCTCGTCCAAGCTCCTCCCTTTTCTCCTCAATCATTGCAAGAATGTCTTTGCGTTCATAATCTGGCTTGTGTTTCAGAATTAGTTCGATTGTTTCCTCAAGAGTAAGCAAGTGGGTCACCTTCCATTGCCTATGTGGTGACGTAGGCTGTTGTATGGTCATGTCCAGCTGCTTTAAAGTAATATCCTCAGTGAGTACGAGCTTGGAGAATTTCTAGTGTGTATCAAGCGAAACACAAAATACACTATCATGATAGACACATACTGATTTGTTGTGACCGAACCTGACCTGAGTCTTCCCGAGCATAGTATCTTCTATGATAAGTATTTCACCGCACTAAATGAAGAGATACATACTTTATACGCCATCGCAGAAACTGCAAAACTGCAAGGATTTGACCCAACCACAAGGGTCGAGATTCCTCCCGCTCATGATGTTGCAGCGCGAGTTGAAGCCACTCTGGAGGGTCCTATAGGCGTAGCTAAACGGATTCGTGAACTACAGGAGCACAACTCACGAGAAGAAGTAGCCTTTGCTATTGCTAAAGAGATTGCAGAGGGGAAACTAGGTGGAATTGAGGATGCCGAGAAGGCTGCGGACAAGGCTGTACGAGTGGCACTCTCCATTCTCACTGAGAGTATCACCGCTGCTCCTCTTGAGGGAATTGCCAAGGTTCGAATCCGGGGGTCTGGAACTGATCAATACCTTGCATTGTATCTCGCAGGACCTATACGAGCTGCAGGTGGAACTGAGGCCGCCATGACTGTGCTTGTGGCTGATTATGTACGCCAAGTGCTAAATCTACCCACATTCAAAGCCACGATAGAGGAGACTGAACGTGCTCTGGAAGAAGTTGAACTCTATGCACGGTTTGCTCATCTTCAATACCCCGTCTATCCTGATTTGGTGCGTTTTGCTGCATCACGATTACCAATCATGCTGACCGGTGAACCAACTGAGGAGTTTGAGGTTTCAGGAAGTCGAGATTTGGAACGTATCGAAACGAACCGAGTTCGAGGGGGTGCAGTACTAGTTCTAAATGATGGTGTTGTTGGAAGGGCTGTGAAGCTAGCAAAGATTGTGAGCAGCAATGAAATCAGTGGTTGGGAGTGGCTTGATGAACTCGCTTCAAGAATGTCAAAGGTCGCATCCACTGAGGAGGAAGACGCAGTCGATAAGAAACTTGAACCGAAATCCGAGTACTTGGCTGATGTCATTGGAGGACGACCTGTATTTTCTCATCCATCACGTATAGGTGGATTCAGATTGAGATATGGCCGGTCTCGAAATACAGGTCTTGCTGGCGTTGGGATTCATCCAGCGACCATGTACATAGTGGAGGAGTTTCTTGCTCCTGGTACACACATACGGACTGAACGACCTGGAAAGGGATCCATAGTTGCTCCTGTTGACTCCATAGAAGGACCAATCGTTCTCCTGAAAGACGGAAGTGTTGTACGTGTCAATAATACTGACGATGCCAGGAAGATGGAAGGCAAAGTCCAGAAGATTCTCTACCTTGGCGACATTCTTGTTGCCCTTGGTGAGTTCCTTGAAAACAATCACCCACTTGTTCCCTCAGGGTATTGTGAAGAATGGTGGTCACACGATCTCGACCGTGCAGTTTCTAGAATCAGTCCAACTACGCTGACAAAGCATCTCTCCAAATCTGATATGACTCCAGAAGATATCAACCACTTCATTGACTCGCCACTCACACATATTCCGACCGCTGCCCAATCAGTACATCTGGCGAAGAAGCTCAAGATACCACTTCACCCGTTCTATCTCTATCGTTGGAATGTACTCACCTCAGAGGAAACGCTGATGTTGAGAAAGTGGTTACTCGAAAAGAGCACCATCAAGGACTCTATCATGACTCTCCCTTTTGGTCTGGAGTACAAGAAACTCCTTGAGAAGACAGCCATACCCCACACGATATCACCAAACAAGAAGAAAATTCTACTTAGCGATGAATCGGTATCTATCCTTGCACAGATTGGAACGAAGGAAGCAAGGCCAAGGGGTGCAACTCCTCTTGAACTGATGAATTCTGTAGCTACTATAAGATTGATGGATAAGATTGGTTTCTCTATAGGAGCACGGATGGGTAGACCAGAGAAAGCAGAAGAACGAAAGATGAGACCACCTGTTCAAGCTCTGTTTCCTGTAGGTCGCACAAAGGGGACAGAACGTCGGATTGAAGAAGTAGCAAAGAGCATAGAGCATATTTCAACAATCGATGTATTCGAAGAAGGGAAAGAAGATACTGAATCCAAATCGCTTCCTGGGGTTGAACTTGAGATGGTTTCACGAGTATGTCCTAGTTGTTCATCTGAAACCTTCGAATCAAGATGCCCAAAATGTGGAGTTCACACAAATATTCAACCATGGTGTTCTCACGAGGACTGCGGACGACCAGTTGATCCAAACACAGGAATGTGTCAATATAGCCATGATGTGAACCTGATAAGAGTGACAAAACATATTCCCGTGGATATTACAGGCCTATTAAACCGGGTTAAGGCCGAGGTTAGTGAGTTTGAGGCACATGGTGTCCGAGGAGTACTCGGTCTCACTAGTGACTATAAGATCCCCGAGTACCTTGGAAAGGGAATTCTACGAGCCAAACATGATGTCTACTGCTATCGTGATGGGACCGCCCGTTTTGATGCGACAGATGCTCCATTAACACATTTCACACCAAGGGAGATAGGCACTCCTGTCAGTCGTCTACACGATTTGGGTTACATAACTGACATGGATGGAGAGCCTCTCATCTCCGATGAACAAGTTGTAGAACTCAAGGTTCAGGACATCGTAGTACCAGAGAACTGTGCAATGTATCTCGTACGGGTGGGAAGGTTCATTGATGACTGTCTAGAGAAGATATATGGTTTAGACAGGTACTACGGGTTTGGTGGACAGGAGGACATTATCGGTCAGCTGGTCATCGGTCTCGCCCCCCATACATCTGCTGGGATAATTGGTCGTATTATCGGATTCACTAATGCAAGTGTCTGTTATGCCCACCCCTACTGGCATGCGGCAAAGAGAAGGAATTGCGATGGTGACGAGGATGCATTAATCTTGGTCCTTGATGCGCTTCTCAATTTCTCTAAAAGTTATCTCCCAGCCGGGAGGGGGGGTCTTATGGATGCGCCTCTAGTCCTCTCAGTCATTCTCAAACCTACTGAGGTGGACGACGAAAGTCACAATATCGAAGTCTGTAGACGATACCCCGCAGAATTCTACAATATGGTGGCTGAAGCAAGACCTCCCAAGGATGTGGAGAAGCTCGTTGATATTATCGCATCACGACTGAATTCAGCAGCACAGTATGAGGGATTTGGCTACACACACATCACGTCATCCTTCGATATTGGTCCCAAGAATAGTAGATACAAAATCCTTGGCAGTATGGATGAGAAACTAACTGCTCAGCTGAAACTCGCCACTCTGATTTCAGCAGTTGATGCAAGAGATGTTGCAGAAAGGGTTCTCTCTCATCATTTCTTCCGCGATATTCGAGGAAACCTGAGAGCGTATTCTACACAGAAGACACAATGTCAGAAGTGTCGAAGGACCTATAGAAGAATTCCTCTATCGGGAGTTTGCCTTTGTGGGAGCAAACTCTCCTTGACAGTCAGGCAGAAGAATATCTCAAAGTATCTCGAAGTGACAAGGAGGATAATCGAAGAACATGGTCTGGATAAATACCTACAGGAACGATTGAGACTCATCACGGCTTCACTAGATTCACTGTTTGTGTCAGAACAGACTGTTCTGACCGACTACTTCGAGTCCTAATCTTCATCTAGAGCTTTTAAAGCCAAAGGTAATAGATACCGGTCTTCAATCATTCCAACCAGGCTTCCAGTGACAGACAACACGGGTGCTTGGTCAATGTCCTCAACCCTCAGAGTTCTAACACATTCGGCCACGGTTGTAATCTCGCTGAAGTTGATGATATTCTTGGTCATTACCTCTCGAACCTCTTTACTTGGAAGTCGAAGAAGTTTCTTGGTCACGACAAGAAAATCTTTCGAGGTCCATCCCCAATCCACCGAACTGTCTGTGCCACTAAAGGTCTGTGAGATATTATTTTCTACAGTGACCTCAGAAAGGCGTATGTAGTCACTGACGGTGATCATACCAGTAACGCCTCCACTCTCACCAAGTACAACAAGGCCATCCTTTCCAGCCATCTCCATTATCAAATATGAGAGTGGAAGAGGAGTTTTTTCCCAAACAGCATTAATGGTTCGTGTGACGAATTCACCAATTTCCAGTGATCCGAATTTCTTGTTGTCTTCAAGTATTGATCCTAATACATCAGGGATTGAAACCAAGCCAACCAGTTCGTCCTTCTCAACGACAGGAAGTCTTCTGTACCCCTTCTCTATCATCACCTTAAGAGCGGTTTTAACATCGGTCCTAGGAGTGACAGTTTCAGGGTCTCTTACCATGAGCATTGCAAGCTGATTTTCATCAGCTTTACGGAGAAGATCAGTTCTAGTGACTATTCCTACAAGTGACTTGGTACCCTTCTTCACAACTGGAACACCATTAATCTGTTCTTCAGCCATCAATTGAAGAACATCTTCTCTAGTTCCTGGCACTGAAATGTGCACTACGTCCGCTTGCATGCAATCCTTGACCATCATTGTTAGGACTACTCCGGTTTATAGAAACTTGAGTACTCATCAAATCACATGGAGTTTTAAGCAGTCCAGTGGAGTTGATGTAGATGAAATAGTGTTTTTTGAGTCACCTTTTATGGTTTTCCTTATCCCAAATCTACCAAGGATTCTTTTTCAGTCCTAATAAGAAACTAAGTGCATTACTAAGCCAGTGTATTCCGAGCGTTGTAAGTACTAAAACAGCCACAAAAATTGGACTTGGCATCATGAGCGGGAAGGCAAAAATCAAAGCCATGATAATGAATCCTATCTGGTCAAGAACTGGCGAAGGGTCACCACTCTTCAGATTCACTCTTCTCTTGATGAATGAACCAATCATATCGCCTGTCAATGCCCCAACCGATAAAAGAAATCCGACTGGGATACTAATACTGAGGACATAGTCCATTTCCGGTGTTATGGTTACAAACTGCGCAAGTATTGGTCGCAGATAGGGGGCGGCCAGAAACTGCCCCGTTCCTGTAAGTGTTCCAAAAAATACACCCACAAAGAATCCTCGTATTGTCTTGCTATCACCCAGTATTCGTCGACCATCACGAAAATTCCTCCCACCATCGATGGGGCTCCCTCCACCACCCAATACAGGAGTGGCATTCGCAATCCATGCAGATAGTCCAAGCCAGACCGATAGTTCAAAGATGGCCAATTCCTCGTACATCAAGTAATACTCCATGTCTGCGGTCTGGCTATACAATTTCACTCTTTCTCATGGGGCCTATCGGATGAGAAGCCCCTCTCAATCAAGTAAAGTTTTGCGTCAGAAAACTCGTCTGTGGGGACAGTCTTCTTGACAATCCTTTCCCCTGTTCCTCTTGCGACCCTTAGTTTAATCGAGTAGTCAGACCAATAGTCCAAGATGTTCTTTGCAACAGGTTCAAAATCATCAACACCTGACAGTCGTGTTCTGACCTGATTCAGAACTAATACTGCAACATCATGATTTCTGGCAAGTCCCTTCAAGAAGCCAACTTGTCTATTCAATTCCCTGTGTTTCAAGTAATTTGTCTTCTTGTCCTCCAACTCTAGTCTATAAAATTTGGTCAAAGTGTCAACAACTATGATCTTTATTTCCTCCCGTAGATACAGCTCCAAATTGTCTATCAACTCACCTTGCTCATCGAACCCCTTTGGAGCTAAAATCTTGACCAGCTTCTCTGCTTCATTGTATGATTGTGACATGATTTGTTCAAGCCGTTTTACAGGTGGTGTGGCTTCGGAGTTAACATAGATGGAACCAAAATTTATTCTGAATGCATTAGCTACGAACTGCAGTGCAAGAGTGGTTTTTCCAGCAGCAGCCTCCCCATATACATGTGTTAGAAGACCTGTGTGAAGCCCTCCATTAAGTAGGCGATCAAGCAATGATACACCAGACGGAAGAATCAAATTCAATCTCACTGCCTACTTGTCATCACCTTGAGTGATAAGCGTATCTAGAAGGACTGCTGTCATGCCTAGGTGGCAGGTTGCAATATCCACAAAGAACCCACGGGTACTATATCTCGTCATCGAGCTCCTGAAGAAACTCCATCTCAAGTTCATAGTCTGTCCACCAGAGGACTCTCGATGCGACGAGGCGAAAGTAGTGATTTCAACAGCCGATGACGCCAAAGCCTATGATTCTCTTGTCATTGTGGATGAAAACATAGACCAAGAGTTCAAGTCGGTTGAGATTCTTGCCAAACTCAATGATGTCTACAATCCTTCCCTTGCAGTTATTGGCATTGACCCTGGAATGCGATTTGGGGCGGCTCTAGTCATTGATGGAGTTATAGTCTTCAAAACTTCACTCACAACCCCTGGAGCTGCAGCTAAACTGACATCGCGTCTAGAGTCCTATGTAACTCGGCTCTTTACGCATTGCCGCACAATCGTTCGAACAGGAACTGGATCAAGGTTATTTTCAGCATTGTATCTCAGGAGTATGAAACAAGAATCCCCAAATCTGGTCATTGAACTTGTGAACGAACATCGAACAACTCTCATAGGTGGAATCACATCCGATCAAACCTCAGCAATAATCATCGCTGGAAGGTCTGGAAGACCTCTAGAAGAGAATGACATGGTCATTGAACCCAAGGAGGGACATGTAAAATCTTTGAAACTGCTTGTAAAACGGTCCACTCGCGGGACAAGAGAAATCTCTACAGACGAGGCTCGAGCTATCATACTCGGAAATCAGTCATTGGACGCCATATTGACTGGAACGAGCTAGGCATTAAAAAAACTCTCAACCTGGTGTGAGGTCACCTTAGGGTCATTTGGAACAAGCTGTGTGACATCTTTCAACCATGCTGGAATGAACCTACTGAGATATGGTGTACCAAACCGTTGGTCAAGCAGCACAATCACGCCTCTGTCGTCCAACCTTCTCACAGGTCTGCCTGCCGCTTGGATGGCACGAGTCATTGCTGGTAGAACATAGGCATAATCTCTACCTCTCTGATTGAATCTTGAATCGTAATAGCTTATCAGGGCCTCCATTCTGGGGATGGGTTTTGCATATGGCACACCCACTACCACCACACTCTCCATTGTTGATCCAGGAAAATCACCGCCCTCGGAGTTACGACCACCCTGTACGCCAAGAAGTACTGATCCCCCTCGATCTCCTGACCTTTTAAATTCATCAATCAACTTGTCATTCTCAGCACCCTTCATCCCGGGCTTTTCCACGAAGAGATTGCGTCGGAGTTGTTTCTCAAGACCTGCTTCCATAAGCGATTTTCCCACTGAATAGCTGGAGGTGAAAATCCCAGTATTACTTGGCGTCGCATTTGCGACTGCTGCGCAGTGTTCTACAATACATCTGAAAGTCGATTTGTTCCGGTTCTGAAATGAAGTATCCACGCCATCGACAACCAACCCAAGTCTATTTTTCCTGGCAAAAGGACTCTGGAAAGTTGCCTTGACTGCATCCGGACCTAACCCCAACATCTCAGCATATGCATCCAATGGTGACATTGTGCCAGAAATTGCAATTGAGCTATGAACCATTTTCAAGATATTCTCTGTGACTGATGTTGGATCCAATGCAACAAGGTCCAATGATACCCTCCTACTTTCTCCATATCCCCTACTGGACACTAACAAAAAGGTATAGTCCTCCCTTTCTGTACACCTCAACCACCTGACTAGGAACTCACTAACTCTATGGATTAAAGAGCGGGGAAACTTGCCAGCTTTCAGGAGTCCTCTCCTGATCTTTGTCCCCAAGTCTCTCATATGGAAGAGTATCTGTGGTTGATGTTCGAGCTGTGCAGTCTTTATCACAGACTCTACAATAGCACGAGGATTTACTGTTCGCTCCTCAACCTGTTTCATGTCTGAAGAGAGTTCCAAGACTATCTTGGCTAGTGCACGAATAAAATCCTTGGACGCCTCATCATTGTAAGTTGTGGCTTCGCGTAACGCCTGTCTAATGGTTCCAATGGTTAATGAGTCACTGGCTGATTCTAGCGCTGTCGCTGGGACATTGTGAGCCTCATCCTCTACAAGTATCA
Organism: Candidatus Thorarchaeota archaeon; assembly: GCA_016840685.1. Lineage (GTDB taxonomy): Archaea > Asgardarchaeota > Thorarchaeia > Thorarchaeales > Thorarchaeaceae > SMTZ1-45. Next base: position 20,071 of record JAEORX010000015.1, on the reverse strand, counting down.
TCTTTGAAGGGGGTGTTTCAAGATCAGGAATGAACACATCAAGTATCCAAGGATCAAAGACATAAAGATATGATAGAGCGACGACGTCTACTATTTTAGCCAGACGCTTAGCAAGTTCATATGGACACAGGGATCTACTACTGGCAACCTTAGCAATCTCTGGGGCTGAAAGAACCTTCTTCGGCATATTTTCCAGAAGGTCTTCCGGACCTCCAGCACGACGAAGATTCTCATAAAATGCACATCTTCCAGTGGTTTTCAACTGCCCACAGACCTCAGAAATCGGAGCCACAAAATCAGCGTTCTCAAGCACAAAGGTGTTTAAGCACATGTGTCGGCGCCCACGGAAAGAAACACCAGACACATCTTTGTTCTTTGATATCTCGTCGAGTTCCTCCATGACACGATCAAGTTGCCTATGAGTACGTGCACAGTAGAGAAGCTTACCTCCTTCCTCCTTTATCCATGGCAGTACGCCGCTTAGTGTGACACATGTCTTTCCAAAACCATTAGGCGCTTCCGAACAGAGATTGAGCCCAGCTTTTACAGACTCCTCAATTCTCTTCATCATTTCATTTTGACCATCACGAGCTTCAGGATACGGGAAGAAGTCCGTATAGCTTGAGGATTCTTCGGCCATTAGACCTCTAACCATTTGCCGGCTACAGCCTTGATAATCCTGTTGCTTCTGGGACCAATGCGTTAGTGATATATTCCGCCTCAACATGGGATACTTGATAATCATGGAGTTTGATGACATATCCGAGTTCTCATCATTAACCTCTACGGGCTCGATTAAGGTACGTATTATGAGTCTGAAAAACGGGCTTCTTGTCCTGATTTCAGATTCAGATGAGTATAGACTTGGTCTTTCCGCTATGGCAATCCCCGCAGGACAAGGTCGGTCTGAACCCACATCAGTTGGGTTCTTCACTAAGGAGATTGATAGCACTCTGGTTCGGACTCTCGCTGAGAGAGTGGCTTCATGGACAAACCAGACCTGTATGCTTGTTGTCGGAATGAGCTCGCTGACAAGAGAACGAATGTTGGAGCTCATGTCTTTGTTGAAGGACCGTCTTTTGACTTAATATGTTCAGCAACCTCTCGTACCCATTGTCCAGTTTCATCTATTTGACAGAGCTTGTCTAAATACTCCTCCCATCCGATTCCGCTTGCTTTCCTCCAGTCCTCAAATGTTTCCTGAAGCCTCCCAAGTGCCTCTTGATGGTAATAGCAGAACTCCTTTTGATCCACTACGACACGATCACAAATCGCACAGAAACTCACTCTTCAGCCCCCTCCTGAAGTTTCTGTTCATGCTTAGTCCGTTGCTCCTCAAGGGCTTTGAGCTCCTCTTGTCTTCCCGGACACTTTGTCCAATTTATGCAAGTTTCCCATTTTTTACGGCTTGATATCACTTGGAATATTTGGTATCCACAATACGGACACGCCTTGTCTAAAGGATGTATATCTCCCTTCTGCGGAAGTGGAAATGTCTGGTCACACTTTTCCTCGCTGTAGTTGGAACAGCCTATAAACCTCTTTCCTGTCTTTGAGGATCGTATCACTCGAAGCGTGCCCTCGCCACACTTGGGACAATCACCAAACTCCTCCCTCGATTTCCAATATCTCTGAAGACCTGCCACAAGATCGTTTCCAATATCCTCCTCTTGTGACTCAAAACTCTCAAGCAGCAGTAGAAGATCCCTCTTAGCCCTTGATAATACGTCTCGTCTGCTTTTTGTTTTCTGTTGAATCTCATCCATCTCACTTTCTAGATTTCGTGTCAATTCGGGAGAGAGAATCTCTCGTATGTGCTTTTGGAGGGTTTCATAGAGGGCGTAGCCTAGAGTGGAGAGCTCGAACTTATCATTGAGTGTATAGCCTCGAGACTTGATAGAGTCAACAATTCTTGCTCTTGTTGCCTTTGTCCCTAGATTCTCCTTTTCTAGAAGTTTCAACAGACTGGCAGGGTTGAACCGCGCTGGCGGTTTGGTGTATCGCTCATCATTATCTACAGGGCTCAATAGAAGCAAATCATCCTCAGATATCCTTGGAAGCTCTTTCTCCTGTACTACAGCATACGGTTCATAGAACTGCATCCAACCATGCTTCTTTATCCTAAGCCCTCGCAAATAGAGAAGATGCTCTTCACATCTGACGTCAGCACGGAGGTGTTCTCTCTCTGAGGCCTCACCAAAGAGAGCAAGAAATCTTCGGGCAATCAAATCATACAGTTTCTTCTCACTAGGTGTTAGTCGTCTTGACGCCATTGTCCCTGTGGGATGAATAGCAGGATGGGCTGGATCAGTCTTCTTCCCTTGTACAGGTGTGAGATTACTTCTTTGAACTATCAGATTCACCATTGCTGCATAATCCTTCATCCTTCCCAGCCCTCTGAGGATTTCCCCTATGTCTATAGTCTTTGGTAACTGCTCGCTGCTTGTCCTAGGATATGAGATAAGTGCGTCTAAGTAGAGCGCCTGTGCAATGGCAAGCGTTCTACTCGGTTTGAAACCAAAATGGCGAAATGCCTCTGACTGCAGGGTACTCAGATTGAATGGTGGGTGTGGTGGTTGAATGATAATCTTACTGCTTATTGATTCAACACATGCCATTTTTCCGCTAAGATCTTCCACAATTCGTTTAGCTTCACCTTCGGTTGCAATACGTTTCTTAGAATACTCCAGTTCAATATCCACACCATCATGCAGAGTCCTTGCTCGGACAACCCAAAACGGACATGGCACAAACAGATTGATTTTCTGTTCTCGCTCAGCCACAAATGAAAGAGTGGGACCCTGAACTCTTCCTGTAGATATTATTTTGAACCATCCTGCTGTATTCTTTACAGCAAGAGTCAGTGCTCGTGTAAGATTAATGCCATACAACCAATCAATCTCATGTCTAACATGACCTGCCTCTATCAAAGGAAAGTCTAGCGTGTCTGACATATTATCAAAGGCATTCAGTATCTCTACATCAGTAAGAGCACTGAAGAACATCCTGCGAGCCCTCTTTGGATCTGCATTGCAGGCATGCTTCAAGGTAAGATATCCGATTAGACTTCCCTCGATGTCGTAGTCCGTTGCAACAACAAAAGTGTCTACATTTTTTGATAGCCTCTTGATTAGACTAATGATTGACTTTGTCTGAGCTGCCTTCTTCTCAACCTCATATCTTGGAACCCACATAGTTTCCGTTCGTGGGTAGGTCCAACCCTTGACAGTCTGTTTCAATTCAAACAGGTGTCCAAGTGCATAAACAATAATGAGGTCATCGTTTCCCCTCTTACAGTCATAGTATGACACACCACTCCTCTTAACCTCAGAAGGGGCTCTATTCTCATCCAGAGCAAGAGCAATACGTCTTGCCGCAGTAGGTTTCTCTGTGATGACCATCAGCTTAGACATTCTCTCTCACTTTCTCTCATCAATTACACACTCAAATAGCAGTTGTGGCATGAGGTCGTAATGCTAGTACAACATTGCATATCGCGTAAGTCTTAAAAGCAGACAGAAATTGTGAACCGCTCGAGGTAAGATATGTGAAGCCCTGGTGGCCCAGAATCATAGTAAAGCCAAGAGTACGGCTCAGCAGACCCAGTTTTCGGATGCCTACTCGTCCCCCTGACACAGTCATATTTGGCATCATGTTCCTTGCTATACTGTTTGTTCTCGGTGGTAACATCTACACTCTAGTCCGAACTCCGCCCGCCATTGCAGGGAGTCAAAGCGGCGCCCCCATTCTAATTGCCCCAGGGATTGACCAACAGCTTGGTATGGAAGGGATAGTTGCCTCAGTCATCATTCTTGTCGGTGTTGCTGGACTTGGACTGGTATACTATGCTTCTAAGTATGTCTTCCAACCAGGCTATGCAACGAGACTCATGATACTGGGAATGATAATGGCAGGAGTTGCCTTCCTAATCTTCAGTTATCTATGGAACATCAAGGCGGGGCTTCTATAGATCCCTAAGCTCTGACCTCATCAATATCGAACCCCAGATCATGGTAGGTATGAATAATCCACTCCGGTTCTCTTGAGAAGGTCAGCTATCAATTCCTCAGCCAGCTTCAGTTTCATCCTCTTCCTCTTGTCTGCAGGATAGTGATATTCATGTCCTGGCTTAGACCATCTTCCAACCGTTGTGCCAAAGTCCATTCCAGCAAGAGTGACTCTTTGAGGTGAATACTCACAGACTATGTGACACGCCCGATCACCATCTGTGAATCCCCCCCACAAGAAAGCCCTGTCTGTTGGCTCGACCTGGGTACTCCCTAAAACTTCTCCCAAAAGGGGGACTATCAACTCAACACGCTCCATATTATCACCATGAGCATGCACAATAAGAAGGGCGCCTTTGCTCATCATCTCCCTCAGATGGTCTATGTCCCCATCGAGGTCAGTCACCACAACATCGCAATGTAGACCAAGCTCAAGCATGACTGAAACAGCACCATCCGCAACAACAATCGCAGTTTCTGATAGATCCTCAGAGCTCATCAGAGATTTCATGTGTTGCTTCAACGAAGGACCCGCACCACAGACAATTACATGTTTTCCGAAGATGGAATCAGACAGACGTTTCAGTAAAAGCTCCGGCTCAACAGCTCTGAGTAGTGATGTGAGAAGTTTGGTGGCCTGTCTGTCTGCTGAGGAATCGATGTCTAATCTCTGTACAATATCGAGATACTTTGGACGCCAGTCATCCCACTTCATGTTCGTTCACTTGGACACTACTTTATGACCCACGTAAGGATTCTCCTATCTGTACAGCCACCTTTGTTTCTCTCACATCATGAGTTCGGATGACACTAGCTCCCCTCATCACTGCAAATGCAGATAGTATAAGGGAACCAATCAGTCGATCCTCCGGATTTGGCTGACCAAGGACATGACCAATGAATGCCTTCCTCGATACACCAACCAACAGGGGATGATTGAGTCCTACAAACCGGTTTAAGTCATTGAGGATTGCTATATCCACCTCTGGAGGTTTGCCGAACCCAATTCCCGGGTCAATGAGTATTCTCTCTGATTCAATCCCAACCTCTCCTGCAATCGCAAGACTCTCTTTCAATGAGTTCAAGGATGCCTGGACACTCCCACATGGGGTTCCACAATTAGCCATTAGAACTATGGGCACACCCCGGTCTGCAACAAGGCTTGCTATCTCCACATCTGCGTGCAACCCAGAGATGTCGTTGACCATAGACACGCCTAAATCCAAGGCCGCCTCCGCAACTCTCGAAGAAGTGGTATCAATTGAAATCGGTGGGTACTTCGAAACATCTATGGAACTAAGCGATTTATTCACCCTCTCAAGCTCTCTCTCAATCGAAATTTCTGGAGTTCCATAGATTTCCTTTGGTGCACTGGATGCCGCACCAATGTCTATGATGTCTGCTCCTTCCTTCACAGCAGTATCAATCATCTTATGAAACATCTCAGGGCTATCTGCGATGGATCTCTTGTAGAATGACTCGGAGGACAGATTAATGACACTCATCACTCGAACAGGGTTGCTTGGTCCAACCAATAGTCCATCTATTTTGACACTCAGGATATTATTCAAGTGATGAAGCCTCTTGTCTACAGTTTCTTAGAGCCTTGAAGCTCAGATGTATGGAAATAAATAAAATGGTAGCTAACTCCGTCACGTTTGCTTGGCAGCGTATCTTTTTGGTGAGATAACATGAATGAAACATTGAAACACACTCAATTATACGAATGGCACAGAGAACATGGCGATCTGGTTAATTTTGTAGGGTGGGAGATGCCCGTCAGATTCTCAGACATTAGAGAAGAGCATATGACTGTTAGAAACAATGTGGGGATTTTTGACACCTCTAATATGTCCCGATTTGTAATCAAGGGCTCTCAAGCAGAGGTGTTCCTTCAAACGCTCACTACAAACAATGTCAGCACCCTGAAGGTCAATGGAGGTCAATACACCACTTGTCTGAATGAACATGGCGGGATTCATGATGATTTAACGCTCTATAGGGTGGGGGAGGATGAATACATCTGGATTACCAACGCAGTAAATGGTCCCAAAATCTACGACCATTTAACAAAACACTCATCGAACTTTGAGGTTGAGGTGGTTGACAAATCCAGGGAGATCACGATGATTGCTGTTCAAGGTCCAAAGGCACTTTCGCTCATTCAGAAGATCGCTGACCGCGATATTTGTGAATATAGTCGATTTTCCTCTTATCGAGTCAAACTTGCTGGGTATGACTGCTACCTCTGTAGGACTGGCTATACCGGCGAGGATGGTGTTGAGATTCTTTTGTTAGAAACGCCATGCACTGATGAGGGTAAGTTGAAGGCGATCTCGTTCTGGGAAGAACTCCTAGAAAAGGGCAAGGAGTTTGGCGTGAAACCTTGTGGGCTCGGTGCACGAGACTCACTGCGATTAGAGGCTGGATTTGTCCTATATGGTCACGAGCTGGATGAGGACACCTCCCCAATCGAGGCAAGAATTCCATATGCAGTGAAGTTCAAGGTAGAACCACATTATATTGGATATGATGTTGTAAAGCATCATAAAAACGAGGGTGGCATCAGAAAGACACGCATTGGCTTGATTATGCTGGATCGTGGAATCCCGAGGGAGCATTATCCTATTCTGGTTGATGGAGAGAAAATCGGAGAAACCAGTAGTGGAGGGTTGTCACCAATATTAAACAAGGGCATTGCCCTTGCCTATGTCAAACCTGATTCAGTCGTCACAGGAGGGGTTGTGCAGATTGATATCAAGGGGCGATTGAGGAAAGCTGAGGTTTCCACGTGGCCATTTTATGATCCCGCGGCATATGGAGGCTCTAGGACACAATAACCAAACTCATTTAAACCGCATCAGCTCATCGCAACATGTAGGTGGACCTAATGAGTGACACCGAGGTTAAAGATGATAGAAAATACAGCAAGGATCACGAGTGGGTCAAAGTCGAGGGTGACTTGGTCGTCGTCGGCATAACTGACTTTGCTCAAAACTCACTTCACGAGATCACATTTGTTGAAATCTCTGAAGTTGGCACAACTCTTGAAGCCAATGGCGAGTGTGGATTGGTGGAGTCCATGAAAGCCTCTTCAGACATATTCTCACCAGTTGGTGGTGAGATTGTCGAGGTCAACAAGGACCTTGAAGATGCCCCTGAGATTGTCAACGAAGATCCATACGGCAAAGGCTGGATGTTCAAGCTCAAACCATCAAATCTTGATGCCGATTTTGCAGGTCTGATGGATGCATCGGCTTACAGGGAATTCATCGAGTCGCTTTGAAATCTAGAATCTCGATGGTTGAGGATTATGGAAAGGAGATTGCATCTCTTTCCATAGCTCTATTACCATACCTGAGAGCTATTTTTGTATAGGACGAATTTACAATTAACAGCAACCTTTTTAGCGCATCACAAAATCGCTGCCGATAGTTCGAAATAGCTTGGAGACTGCACTCTACATGTCATTTGGCAAGTTCAAAAAAACAACTGGAAGATTTCTACGGAAAGCAATCCATCGACCAAAGTCAAAGATTTCCCGCGGTTCAATCATGCTAATTATAATACTTCTTCTGATATTTACCACCGCCCTTTTGCTTCGTATTGAACCTCTATTCAATGCCCAACCAATCGTACGTGCGTTTGACCCCTGGTTCCAGCTAAAGGTGACTGATTATATAGCTGAGAACGGATTCAGTGCCTTCTTCACTTGGTACGATGAAACCACCTGGGTCCCATTTGGTCGAGACATGGCTACCACAAGCTATGTTGGTGTTCCATTCACAAGTGCATTCTTCTATTTTCTCCTCAATGCGATTGGAATACATGTGGATGTCCTAACAGTATCTCTTGTCTTGCCAGCTTTTATGGGTGCCTTCACTGCAATCGTTGTCTTCTTGCTTGGAAGAGAACTTTCAAACAACACAGTAGGACTGTTTGCCGGGATTTTCACTGCATTCATCCCGGCTTTCATTACGCGAACAGTCGCAGGCTTTTATGATAATGAGTGTATAGGGGTTTTTTCAATCGTTCTGACCGCATTCCTATTCACGCGTGGATTGAAACGTGGTTCCATCCCGGCATCAATCGGTGCTGGTGTTGCACTTGGATATCTACAGATATCTTGGGGTGCATCCGAATACATGTTGGGTCTCCTTGCGGTCTATGGTTTTCTCATGCTACTGATGGGTCGATACAGTAGGCGTCTTTTGACAACATACCTCTTGACAGTGTCACTAGGTATTTTCATTGGTTCATTAATTCCCCGCAATGGATTTGGCAGTCTTGGTGATTTTTCAGTCCTTGCTCCAATTGGCGTTGGTGCACTACTAGTTGGGTATGAGATTTGGCTCAGGATTGGAGGTTATCGTGAAGCCACAGCAACAGTATTGATGCCCCATATCAAACCAATCCTCACGGGTCTAATTATTCCCTTTGTCGGGATTGGTGCATATATGTTGTATAGCAGTGGCATGGACCTTGAAATCACTCCGTACAACACAAATCCCATTATTCGAATCGGTTCAAAGTTTCTCACAGTAATCAATCCGTTTATACGTCTTGATCAGCGTATTCTTGCATCAGTTGCTGAACATCTACCCAGTCCATGGGGTAGCTTCTATAACATACTCCTGATTCTGATATTCTTCTTCCCACTTGGTATGTATTTCCTGTTTAAGAGAGGTCGTGATGAAGACTGGTTTATGATTCTCTATGGTCTAACGGCGGTCTACTTTGCAGGCAGCATGATACGACTGAATCTCATTCTGGCTCCTGGAGTTGCAATCCTGGCGGCTGTGGCATCCTACAACATCCTTGCTCCATTTGCTAAGGTTGTTACCCAAAAGTCAGTGTTTGAGAGACGACGGTTCCGGATGAGTTCATCACTGACTTCGGAACATGCACTGACCGCCTTCGCGTTCGTTGGACTACTCCTTTCAATCAATATCATACTAGGAGTTCAATACGTGTCAATCCAAGTCGGTAACCCCGAATTCGCTCAGGCTGACCTCTCATCCTCTGGACAAGTCACCGATTGGCAGACTGCAATGACATACATCAGGAATGTTCTGCCCGATGATGCAGTAATAGCAAGTTGGTGGGACTATGGGTACTGGATAAATGGTGCCACTGAAAAAATCACGATAGTGGATAATGCCACGTTCAATAGTACACAGATTGCATTAATGGGCTATGCGCTCATGGCCCTTAACTTCACAGAGTCGTTGAGGACGTTCAAGAACTGGAACACGACTCATGTGCTTGTCTACTTTGGGCATCGTTATAGTGGATTCGGTGGCGATGAGGGGAAGTGGCCCTGGATGGTCAGAATCGCAGAGGACAAACTTGGTAGCGATCTTATTGATGATGCGACCTATCTCAGTCCGAGTGATGCGGCACTAGAGCCCTTCTACCAGTCCACACTGTTCAGGCTATTGGTATACGGAGAGCCCTCAAGCCAAGAAGAAGCAACTGCAATGGCGCTCCCAGACTCTCGAGTGAGTCTTGACCAGATTCTCTGGAGTGACACAAATTGGGTGTCCCACATGCCTGTGAATCTTCATGGTGCTTTCAAAGCGCCCTATTACAGCTCTGGTTATGGCACCGTCAAAATCTATGAAATCGACTATACTATGTATGAGCAGTGGTTCAATCGTACACAGTCTGATTGGCGACCCGGTCTCTCAGGAAATAATTTGCCTGTAACGATTGATGGCAATCTCAGTGGTTCTGAAACAACATTCCCGAGTTATTCCGTGCCATTTGGTGGTAGCTACGAAGCACAGGTGTACACTCAGTCCAACTCCACCCACATATATTATGGAATCAAGATGGACAACTACACTGTTGGCGATGATGCATTTGGTCTTCAGATTGCACCTATAGGCGCACCTGCCAGCTCTGACCTTCGTATTGTCAACTTCAGGGGACAGGACTTCGATGGACACATCCGCTATGATGGCACATGGGCGGAGGACTCCGCTGGGACCGACCAATCGGAGTTTGCTTCCGGAAGTAATGTGATTGAATTCATAATACCACTGGATGAGGATGATCCTCAGGACCTCTCGATGACACCCGGGATGAACTACCAGATTCGACTACTCTGGTGGAACAATATCAACCGAGGTGAGCCATCTTTCACAGGTAACTGGAATGTTGTCTGGATTCCAGTGGAACTCTACTAGAACGAAACATATTGGCGGTTGACTTCAAGGTCAATCGCCAAGTCCTCTTTTCTTCATGACTACTAAGGTGCTTGTTGCTGTGCCTTACGTTTTGCCCTTCGACGGTATTCTCCATACTTATCTTGGGGACTGTATTTTGAGGGTTTTGGGCTACAAACAGTCCCGCCGCACTTTGGACACTTCTTTTGTTCCAGTGTGTACTCCCCACACTTACTACACTTATAGAGATGAGTCACAACAAATCCCTACTTTCGCAAAAAGCTGATGGTGCCTGAGCCACTTTCTACTGTTTTTGTGACAAGTTTGAGAATATCTGAGAGCAGGTCTTCTGCCTCTTTATAGTCAGGACTGACAATCCTGAGCTTGTACCGCGGCGAACCAAGGGTGTATATCTCAGTGGTTGACTTCTCTCTTTTCTTCCCCTCATCAAGCCCTTCCGTCAGGGCTTTCTTTATCACTTCGATACCATTTGGACCTGGAACTGTGATTGTCAACTCTCCATCAATCTCTACAAATGGAATCTCAATTCTCTGCTTTGCCAAGTCTGCGACCTGTTTTTTCAGCTTCTTGGTCGCGACTACATTCTCAAAGACATCAACGTCACCATCAGCTGCGCGTTCAAGACCCTTATAGATCTCTCCAAACTCATCCTCTATCGGCCAACCAATCTTCTCATATGCTTCTTCAAGCGAAATTCCATTTTCCTTGGCTATCAGTTCAAGGAGTTTCTCAGCCTTCTGTGCACGTTTCCACTCGTTATTCTTTGTCCTTCTCGCTTCGTTTGAAACTCGTCGAAGAGAGCAGTCAATGTGCATCTTCTCGGTATCAACCTTCAGAACCTTCACTACCACACGCTGATTCTCATGAATATGATTGCGAATGTTCCTGACCCATGTGCTGCTTATCTCTGAGATATGGATAAAACCCTCCTTCTCGCCATACTCTGGCAGAGTGACATATGCCCCATAGTTTGCCACCTTAGTGGCAACTGCAATGACAAACTCGTCTGCTTGCGGCCACTCAGCACGTTTCAGGACCATCTTCCCTACTCCCTATGGAAGCACCTCAATCTCTCTCGCGGTTGGCTCCAGCTTCGCCTTGCCGCCGCTGGGTCTTGCCAGCACTTTTTCGCACTTCAAACATTTTACCTCAGTGGTAGCATGTCCAAAGATAATCTGTTCATTCTCGCAGTCAAGGCATTTCACCTTGAGGAACCGCGACCTTGGTTGTTGAACGATATCTCCTTTAGGCAAATCAGTCACCTACGCTCTTTGAACCTCGACCTTCTTCAGCCGCATCCCCTTAGTCTGGATTGTGTGCTCACATTCTTTGCATTTGAACTTCAGAACGGTCTTCTTTGTCGTCTTTGCGAACCTCTTCACGATTGGTTTTGGAAATGATCCATATCCCCGAGTCTTCCTTCTCATCCTGCGCTCTCCCTGAGCTGCGCTGCGTCTCTTACCTGCCTTTGCAATTGAAACAGTGTGCAATGTGTGCTTTTTACACCGGGGACAGTACTTGTTCAGTTCGCTCTTCATGTTCATTGACAGTCACCAATCCTGGTTCTGCGAAACGGTCTAGAGTCCTTTATAATCATTAGGGCATGTTCCTTCTGAATCCAAGTTCAGCATTATTATTAGGGTTGAGCAGCCAACGCCGCAATGTGTGCAATCACTGTCATCATTAGCAGTATGGCTGCGAGAATCACAACCATGGTTGGCCCCACCTTGATGCCTGGAGTCTCGTCTTCGAAGAATCTGATCAAGCCTGCGCCGCCACTCGGCATCGGGCCGCTGCCTTTCTTCTTTCGACTTTTTTTCGCAGTCTTTGGCATCATAGTCACCCTACATAAAGGATACTTGCCCTCACCGTGTGAGGTTTATTAACTCTTCTAATGGTCAGTGCGTTGGACCTGTAATGGTCCTATGTTAGCTTGTTTTCAATCCTTTGTGAGCACACTTTTAACATATATCACTTTACTTCTTTAAAGATTGTATTCGATGTCTTCCAATCCACAATACAATGATAGCTATGGATGCTATAAACCCAAACATCACGATGACTGGTGAGTACCACATGAGTAACTCCACAAGTGGTGCATCAGGATTTAATGGATCAAATCCATTTACAAACTCCCACCAATTCGGAAAAGTATCTCCGTCCTCATCACTAATGTCGAGAAGCATCAGGACGAACCCATCTGGGGATTTTGGAAATGCAGTCTTGTTTGGGAACACAGGCTCGACCGTGAATTCGGGTTCATAGGGGAATTCTCTTCTAAGTGGAAAATCAACAGAATTTGTTATCCCGCCGATGATTGCAGCTCCATTCTCATCTACTGTGATCGAATTCACAACGTCTTGGACATGTCCCCCCACAGGCGTCGAGTAGAGTATTGATTCCTCCGGACTGATTTTCATTACAAACCCCTCCTCACTTCTTCTGTCTTTGGGATAATTTTCGCTATACACTGATTTGGCTGCCCTGAACCATGGGAACTCAACAGAGCTTGTCATCCCAGCAACAAATAGGTTATCTCTCTCATCGAATTCCATTGACCGACATTCGTCTTCCCAACTTCCTCCAAAGAATGTCGAAAACAGGAGGTCACTCCCGTTGGAACTTAGCTTGAATATAACGCAATCACTTTCTGAAACATCACTATAATTCTGAAAGCTGTCAATAGTTGGGAAATCAGCTGAGTCAGTGTATCCGCAAACCCAGACATCTCCATTTGAATCGAGTTCGATATCAGTGAAGATCTCCGAACGATTTCCTCCCATATAGGTTGAGAATAACAAGCCATTACCAGTGGAATTGAGACAGAACACAAATCCATCATAGGGACTGAAGTCGAACATATTTGGAACGCTGTCATATGCATTCACAATAGGGAAGTCATAAGACATTGTGAAACCTGCAATGTATGCATTTCCTTGAGAGTCAACGGTGAGCGTATATCCGCCATCATCACGTACTCCCCCAATGCAGCTTGAATAAAGAAGCCCATTTCCCGTTGAATTAAGCTTAGTTACAAAAACATCCTCCGGGTAGAAGACACCTGTTGTATTGCTTTCAGAAGTCTTCGGGAAATTGATTGATGAAGTAAACCCTGTCACATAGATTGATCCCTCATCATCCACAAAGATTGAATTTCCCCGGTCAAGTCCATCTCCTCCTAGATATGTAGAAAACAGTACTTTTTCTGGCTCAACGTCAAAACAAATTATGAAACAATCAATAGTTCCGTTGTTATCATGACGATATGCATTCTGCATAGGGAAATCATCGGAGTATGTATACCCCGTGATGTAGACTCTTCCTGAAGGATCTACAAACATATCTGTTGCGTAATCTGAATCGGATCCTCCGAACTCTTTGAAATAGATTTGAGTGAAGTCAGTGCCATTTATCTTGAACAGGAAACAATCTACTCGGTTATAATCTGGAGCATAGGGGTCCACTGTGATTCCTAACATATAGATATCACCAACGCCATCTAGACCCACACTGACGATAGTGTCATAGCCAAGGATTCTTGTTATGGTTGAAAATAGTAGAGGTTCATTAGTGTAGATGTATCCTTTATTCGATTCTGATTCATCAAATGATTTCTCTGTGAAATTAGTACTGGAAGCTCCATGTAGAAAACTAATCGTTAAGATAAATAGGAATATTCCACTCCAAAGCTTCAAGGAAACTCTACCCTCTCGTGATTGAAAAAAGGAAACTTATTTCTTTTTCTTTAGCAAAGTTCAAGCGAGAGTCCTGGAACTTGAGTGTCATGGTTCATGGATATTTATTCTGGACAAACGCACGGACTTTTCTTGCATTTAGAGCATACATCACTGTACTTCGCGTAGAACGCATCAGCAATATCGAGGTCTAGAAGATTTGCAAGAGAGCAGAGCCACGCAAAGACATCTGCAACCTCATCCGATATAATTTCCATTTGTTCCTTGTTTTCTATGGCTTCTCGTAGCTCCTCAGCCTCATCGAGGGTTCTCTTCATAGTTACTTCAACACCTCGAGCTCGGTCCCTCTCAAGGTAGATTCTTCGCATCATTTCCTGTGCTTCTTCAATCTTCAATGATATTCCCCCAAAAGAGCCTGCGATGAATCAGGCCTACATAAATCTCAAATGTGCATAAGCAGGGGTTTCTGTGTCGAATGCATAGTACACCTTCTGATAGTCCTTGCGAAACTCTCCAACCTCTTCGGCTATCTTCTTGAAATCCTCACCCCTCATGACAACTCGAGTCATGAACTCTGCAACAGTGTCCATCTCAGACTCCTTCATACCGAGTCTGGTCAGTTCGCTTGTACCCAGGCGGATACCACCAGGAGTTCTATAGTCACGACCTCTCTTCTTGTCCCAAGGCAAGAGATTTCGGTTGAGCACAATGTTTGCATCCTCCAGGGTTTCTTCAACTGTGGCTCCATCCTTCAAGGGTGTTTCAGTGACATCAACCAAGATGACATGCGACTCTGTAAAGCCCTTATGTTCAGCTATAACCTGCCATCCTCTCTCGTGGAGTGACTGAGCCAATGCCTTCGCGTTCTTCATTATCTGTTTACTATAGTCGACTCCAAACTCTGTCATCTCAGCAAGGACAACTGCAAGACCCGCCACATTGTGTAAATGGTGGTTGCTCAAGAGACCTGGAAATGATGCTCTCTTGATTGCATCAGCGAACATCTCTTTTGCTAATATGATTCCATGTTGCGGACCAGGCATTGTCTTATGGGTGGATGCGGTCATCATGTCTGCGCCCTCCCTCAGTGGGTCCTGGAAAAACCCAGCAGCGATAAGCCCCGAGACATGCGCCGAGTCATAGCCGATGGTCATCCCATACTCATCTGCTATCTCCCGAAACTCCTTGACAGGATGTGGGAACGGAAACACACTTCCTCCAAAGAGGAGGAACTTTATCTCATCACCCTTCTCCTGAAGGTCTCTGATGAGTTTCATGCTGGCATCAACATCGATGTTGAACTCTGTGTCATCGAAGACCCAGTTTCGTACTTTGTGTCCCCGTATCTGGCCAGCAGTCCCCCCAAGATCTTTCCGTGCATGAGAGATATGCCCCCCATGAGCGATGGACAGAGCCATCATTCTCTCCATCGGTTCCATGGCTGCTGTGTACATGGCAAGGTTTGCCACCACCCCTGAGATTGGTCTGACATCGGCAAACTCTGCATTGAACAACTTCTTTGCAAGGTCTATTGTGATGAGTTCCACCTCATCTATGTACTTACAACCTGCGTAAACCCGTTCTCCCGGCCATCCCTCTGCATACCGATCTCTAAAGTCACAGACTATTGCAGAGCGCACTGCTGGAGAACTGACGTTCTCACTAGCTATTAGGTTGAGTGTGGTCTGCATCCATTTGTCATGATGCTCTATCAAATTAAAGACTGAATCGTATAGTTTCTTATGCTCGCTCAAACATGAGCCTCCTTATCCTGAAGACAATGGCCGCTAGACAGGTCTTCGTTATATGACTTGTGCAATCTCCCATCCGAAAAATGTGACATTTGAATCTGCTCGAGTATTTGTCAGAGGAACCATGTCACCAGACATAGTACGGTAGAAAGATTAAGACACAAGTTTTGTATAAACTGGTATTGATTTGAAATGGATAATAGAGAGATTGCAGAACGATTCTTGAAACTCTCAACTCCTCTAGTGGCTGATGCCTGCGTGCGATTGGGAGTATCATTCAATGCAGCCCCCTCAGGAATCCATCCCGTGCTACCTGATAGCCGCATCGGAGGTGCAGCTGCTCCAGTCCGTCATTTTGGGAGTGTGGATGTATTTCTGGAAGCGATGAACGATTCAGAAACGGGAGATATTCTTGTTGTGGACAACTCGGGTCGATATGATGAGGGATGTATCGGGGACCTCATTGTCATCGAAGCAACTGCATGTAAGCTTGGAGGAATTGTGATTTGGGGAGCTCATCGGGATACCCCGGAACTTCAGCGGATTGGTTTTCCTGTATTCAGTTATGGTCACTGGCCCGTTGGTCCAGTAAGAGTCGATAATAGAACTCCTGACACTTTCAAGTCTGCCTGTTTTGGAGAGTTTAATGTGACACGGGATGATACAGTGTTTGGTGATTTGGATGGTGTGCTCTTTGTACCATACAAGAGTGCCATTGATATTCTGCAAATGGCGGAGTCACTCCGGGAAAGAGAACGATTACAGGCAGAAGCTGTGAGAAGGGGAAAGACGTTGAGAGAGCAGCTTCAGTTTGATGAATATCTTGCCCAGAGGAAGCTGGACCCTGATTATGACTTCCGAAAACATCTTCGCAAAATAGGTGGGGCCATCGAAGAATAGCCGCTATGCTCTGATTGACGATTTGATAGAATAATATCCACCCCTCGAAAAAATCACATTCGAGTCTTGCTGTCAGCAATGCGTGAGAATGTTTCCTCCATTGTTTTAGGTGGAACTAGCTCTTTGTCACGCTTATGTAGACCCATTGCCCCCTCGGGACAATTTGCAACACAGACTCCGCATCCTATACATCTATCCAAATCAATGGTCAGAACATCATCTTGGAAACTCAACGCCTTCATCTGACAGAGATCCACACATGTCCCACAAGACGTGCATAGGTCAAGATTGACTGCAGAGTGATAGTTTGTTGAAAAGAAATCAACAGGTTTCGACATCGCCCCCTTTCCACGGAGAAGGCCACAACAACAACCACAACATGAACAGATGAACTCAGGCTTCTGTGAGTTGCTAGGCTGCAGGACCAGACCCTCTCGTTCATTCATCTCGATTATCTCAAGCAGTTCCTCTCTGCTTATTTCGCGACCCCATCCTTGGTCAATGTACATTTGTGCAAAGGTCCCAAATGCAATGCAGGTTTCTTCTCTCTCAGTGACCTTACATGGAGATTCTGCAAGATCCTTCCGTTGGCGACAGATACAACTTGTAACCATGAATGGTCCATCAATTGTGGAAAACATCGCACGAAAATCGTCATAGCTTGCGACTCCATCTTCTGGCTTGATACTCTTCCCAATGGGGATAACTCTCAATTGAGTCGGTTTTGCACTGAACAAGTTCCACCCAAAAGCCTCGTTGTTATACTGATGGATATCCTCTGATAGCTCCTTGGTCAGTTTATTCACTTGAAACTCATAGATACCCACAACCCACTGGGCACCGCTAAAGAACTTCGTTCTTTCATCATATTTAGAGTGAATCAGTCCCTTGCTTGCCATAGTATCAAGTCTTTCTTCCAGCTCCTCTATAGAGAAACCCGTTTCCTTCAGACGATCAAAGATACTCTCCAAGGACTCGTTCGGATATGTAGAGTATTTCAGCTGGGTTGCCAATTTTGCCTCTTCTTGGGAAAACAACTGCTTCAGAATCCTAATCTCAACTCCTGACTCTGTGGCTGGAAACCCAGCTGGCATGCTATCTAGATGTTTTTGTAGTGCTCTGTAGACATCATCACCCATTCCAATCTCTCCTCTAACAACCTTCAGCTGTGCGTGTAAGCACTTGAAAAAACCATCTGAAAAATCAATCTACAAAATATCAAACTAGCTAATTTGGTGCATAGGTTTTATTTTGAAGTTTGGATACCGAAACATTGGTATTCGTAAATGACAATCGAAAAGAAAGACTACTCAAACTACATCTCATTTTTGATAAGTGGTGTCAACATCGCCTCTCTATTTGCTGTCTTCACATTCACAGTCATTACATTACTAGTGACACAACTTCCAGACCCTACTTTGGTTATTGCCCAAGTAATCCTTTTTGTTCTAGCTCTCATCTTTGATCTTCTCCTCTTCATTATTGGTTGGAGCTTCTGGTTCGTTTTGTATTTCTGTGATCGAGTCCCCCCTATGACGAAACCGGCCCGAAATGCTACAATCTTGGCATTTACGTTGTATCAGATGATTGGTATCGTCATTATCCTGATGTTTCTACTTCTGAATCTCACGTCACTGGCACTTGCGGCATTCTTGATGTGGTTGATATTCCTAGTTCTAACTTATGTCTTCCACTATCGTCCTCTGACAAGATTCCAAGAAACCCGAAAGAAATTTCGTGGAACCTAATCTTTGAAAAGTGACAGATTCACAGGCAAAACTTGCTGTTGAGCTGTACGTCTACTCACCATCTCGATGAAAGGAAATATTGGATTCGTTCGTTGAAATGTGATACTCTATTTGTATTGACTTGTATCTCGAATGAACCAACAAGCCCAGTTGCAAAGGAACTGGGGGAATCTATCTTGCACAGCCATCTAACTGCATTTCTGTACAATGGCCAATCTGACTCCACATCATCCGGTTCTGGAATGTCCGGGAACGACCAGCCGTCCCGATTGCCACCCTCCTCTATCTCGCCATGGGGACCAATAAGAAACACTCGACCTTCTCCGTACGAACAGGCTACGATTGCTGGTGTTCCTGTGATATCATACCTCCCCAGAATCGAAACGTTGGCATCATCATATGTTTCAAGATAGGGTCCGCCATAGTAGAACATTGTCATCGGGTTTGGCATCGATTGAGTAATGGGATGAGTCTGGTCGACAATATTAATCTCAACCATCGCCCAATAGGTAGTATCGCGATCTGCGATTTCGAAAATAGGTCCATAGGCCACTCCTGGAAAAAGGTCCAGGTTCAATTCGTCCCCCTCCACCTTATAATCGGGTGGCGGATAAGCAGCATCATCCATCCAGACCATGTAGTCTGCAGCATAGTACGCCCCAGCGCAAATTCCCAGATATCCACCACCTCTAGAAACAAATTCCTGTATCTCTGCTTTCCCTTCAAGACCCACTTCCTCCCAATATGCTGGATAGTGGCCTCCTGGCCACATTAGCAAATCATAATCGTCAAGGCATCCGTCTTTGATATCCTGACCCCTCACTGTAGTGAAAGAGTAGCCCATCCATTTAGTCATATTCGATAGAATTGTTTCTGATATTTCCCACGCCCCGTTTCCATTGTAGTACGCAACATCCACATTGCTTAGATCTGTAGGTTGTTCTTGTGTACCTAGGAAGAATAGAACTCCAACCGAGATGATGAGTCCAGAGAGGATAACTACAATTGCACCCTTGACGAGGATGGATCTAGCCACCACAATCGCCTCCATCCATATGCACAGTCTTTCGTTTTACATCTTATCATTCTACTGACTAAAGTGTGTAAATGAATATCCTTCTTAGAACATGGGGTGAAATCTTGTTCCTTATCGAAGAAGAAGATTTACAACCAACTCATCTCACCGCAATCTCTATAAACTGAAGACGGACAGATGGCGTTTTGTGGGCCAGTGGCTAAGCCAGGTATAGCGACAGTACACTCAGAACTCCTCTGATGTGTTGAAGCTCTTAACTTGTTGGTCGAGGGTTCTGGCATGCTGACTTCCAGCAGGTCGCCCAAAAATCCCTCCTGGCCCGCCATCTATCTACGGATTTCTAAAGATGTAAATTCCCCAATTGAATGTGTCTCTTCCCCACTTTAGATAATTCTCTTTCGCAATCTTTGTTTTCTCAATAAGCTCCTGATTGTCTGGGTCATCACTATGTGACTGAATATATCTATCAACAGCCCACCATTGAAGAGTTTCATAGTGGTCCCAATCATCCTTGTTAGAAACAAGTGTATAGAGACAGGTAAGTCCCATCTTTTCACCTTGATACACATTCTCCTCATGCAATCCAAATGAATCACGGGTCATACCAATTGCTTCAAGATAATCAGCTTCAGGTTCTTTCAACCAAAATGGTTCACCAACAATTACAAGACCTCCTGATTTGGTCATCTGTTTGAGTGCTTGGAGGGTTCCAATATGATTCTCGAAAACCCAGCTTGCTCCTA
>JAEORX010000140.1 GCA_016840685.1 Candidatus Thorarchaeota archaeon | reverse complement strand
CATTCGAAGAGTTGTAATTGGTTTCCCCTCAGAATCGATACCACCAAAAACACTAGTCGTAAATAGACCAGTCACATGAAAACTTGCATTGTACTTTTGTTGGGTGTAATTAGCATCGACAGCCTGGATTTCAGCGACATATGTGTCGCCAATCTCCAACCCTAAATAATTCGCCCAATCGTGTTCTAAATAGCATGTGGTGTCATTCAAGCCTAGAGTTTCAGCTTGTACAACGAACATATCCGGAAAAGACTCGAAAATCGAATTATCCACGCCAAGGTATGAGTATCTGCTAAATCTGGTCTCTGGAAAATCTTCATCCCATCCTTTATTATACGCAATTATCTCTGTACTCTCAATCAGTTCTTGTTCTGCTACAATTGCAGCTATTTCTCCAATGGTGGTTTCATTCTTCCTGTAAAACTCTGAACTACACTGAACCTCCATATCAATCAGGATATTTTCAGTCATCTCTTCAAGCACATTTGAGCTTGTACTGTCTATGTAAAAGAGCACGCCACCAAGGACTCCTGCTGACAATGAAAACATGATTAGTGTGGCTAAGACTTGTGGACTGCGTGATATGAGTCGGGATGTAAGATACATCATATCCCCTCCACATATGGTCCTGTTTCAGTCCAATTACTGTTTAGTGATTCAAATAGACTCACTCGTGAGCTCAAAATCGATATTACCACAATGAAGACAACAATGCACGAAATGAAAAATGAAAGAATCATCAACATCAGTAGCCATGGAGCAAGTATGATCACGGGTGACGGGTAGATATAGGTTATACCTCCATAAGTTTTGACAGCGGTGAGGAGTGAATTCACAGTCAAGACAGGCGTAAACAACCCAAGCAAAACTAAACTGAACAAGAGAAGCACTACCATCTCTGAGGTTTGAGTCTTGATGACAAGATTTCTTTCTGCTCCAAGCGACCTGAGAAGTGCAATTTCCCGTTTTCTTGACGTGATACCTTCTATTGCGTAGACTGCGAACGCTCCAATGATTGTTCCTACACTTAGAATTGTCATGAGAGTATCTGCAGCTCGGTCAAGTGTGTACATATCCTGCGATGTGTAAGTATCAACCTCACGAGATGCTGATACCCATTCCTTCTCTTCAAGAACATCAATCCATCCATTTGCTAGACAATCCTCTGCTTTGGTCGTTGCACTAGGCTCATTCTCCACCCTCATACAAAAAACGCTCTTGACCTCTGAACTTCGTGAGAAGATGTGTTCCACATCAACTCTGTTAACCCAGATTTTTTCCAAGCCTACTGAGTATGTCCAATCAATCCCCGGGTAGGGATTATTCCCACCACTGAAGACCAATGTGTCTGGAAGTGCATTGACAACACCTATAATACTGAATTCAATGGCTTGAAGTTCGGTTTGGTTGCTCCAGAATGCCCTTAGAGAACCACCTACGGATAACTCGTAGCTTTCTGCAATATCTTGTGTGATAATGGCTCCTAATTCGGTTATAGCCATCTGTTCCATCAAGACACCTAGACTAGACTCATTCAAGCGATTACCTGTAGAATCATATCCGACTCGTGAGTATTCAATTGGATCCAGTGCAACAAACTGGTATTTCCCCTCTGTTCCTGTTGACAAGGAGAGAGATAATATCGACAGAAGACTACTCGTTGAGGATGGGATGCTCTCAGTGAGATTACCAAAGAATGAGTCCCATTCTTCTGATTCTTGTGTATCGAGATGAAATGCAAGATCTCCACCTATAGCGAATCTAGACTGGCTCAATCTTGTATGTGGTAATGTGGCATCATTAATCGCATAGTTCCATCCTAGACTCATCGCTAGTACGATGACCATGATGAGTGGTCCTGACGTTGATGTTGCTTTGCTTATTCTGCGAATGCCAACAGATGCAGGTATTCTCCCCGTAAAGACACGAAACAGCCTTGAAAGAACTCCTGCGCCTCGTCTAAGCCCCTTGAGTGCCAAACTTGTGAGTCCTAGAAAAAGTGTGAAGGGTAGAACCCCAAGCATGGTATAGAGAAACTGGTTTCTGGCAACCACTGAACCTGCCATATTAAATGCAACGAGAAATGCAATGCTCAAAACAAGCAGTACTGCATCAGTCTTTATGAAACTCAGGGCCTTGGTCATTCTGCCCAGTTTCCCGGTCTTCTCTGCGGTTTCAAATCTAACAAGACCTCGCATCTGATGGATTGTCAGCACTAGAAGAGGAAGGAGCAGTCCTGCAATGATGGAATAGAGTAAGCCACTATTCGAAATCAGAAATGGCTCGTAGATCAACCTCTCGAAGTCGATAAGGAAGAATCTTTCTGATGCTATCGCGAGCCTACTTGTCACGATACCTACAGCCAATCCTGGAAGGATTGCCATAAATGCCATCGCAACGATTTCCAAGTTCACTATGACTCCCACTCTAAAGCGAGAGGCACCTCGAGCAACCAGCATATTGATTTCGTATTCTCTTTCATTCCAAACATGGTTGATGGCTAGGTAGATTACTGCCAGTTCGAGTAGAATTAGACCACCACTCCTGAGCACCTGTGATACTCGGAAGTCATTTAGATACTTTATATAATCCTCAATTCCATCAAATAGGAAGTCTTTGACAAAATAGTCTGACTCTCCACTACGAGAGTAAGATGGATCCAGCGATCTGATCTGTTCGTCTATCCCATTTAGATACGCTATGGATCCCACAGGATCTTGAGGGACTACCTTGCTTCTATCAACATCCGCATAGATGAAACTGAAGGTCATATCGGAACTCAAGGATGAGTGAAAGACTGAATGTCCACGAATATAGTAGTAAGGATTATCATGTTCACTTTCTCCATGTTCGAAGATACCTGTCACAACTGCAGGTCGATAGGAAATGTCAGCTGGGTGTGTAGACGTGAAGGAATAGTTCAACTGACCTCCAACATCTACAGCAAGAAGATCGGCAACTAGAACTGAGATGGCTATCTCAGAATCATTTCTAGGAAACCTCCCATCAACGAGCGAAAAGATGGTAGGGAACGCCTCAAGGAAATCCTCATCACATGCCATTCCAAACATGTTAGCTTGTAACCATATTCCAAATATTTGAGTTGCAAGATAGGTCGATGTTCCTCGAATTGCTGCGGCTTTCTCAATTCCCGGAATGGCTCTGAAATCTTCTATTTCAGCATCTATCCTTCCTCCAAAACCGACAATAGAAGCTGGTCCCACATCGTTGACTGAATTCCATTCGGTCATAGAATAAGAGTCAATAAATATCATCATACTGGATATAATTGCTGAAGCCATCATGAAGCATAAGATGACAAGTGATTTTCTTCTCTTGCCTTGAAATGCTTCATAGCCTACTGGAGTCACAACCAATACGAATCGCCTTCTCGAGGTGCTCTCACAATTCTCGAAAGTTTGACAATTCGCATCCGTCTAATAAAGCGCACTTTTATAGCAGAGGCAAACATCAATCTTTTCCATGGAAATCCGCCTGATTCCCTTTTTTTCACAAATCTCACCCAAGGGACTCAAAGATGATATTCTTAATCAGTTGTCAAATATTAGAGGAAGTCTAGTCGATCCTGATAGTTACATATCCAACTCGAGCAAGTATCGACCTTGTCTGTTCATTGGTACAGGTGGTACGGAGAATGATGTTGAAGATTTTCTGAAGAAACATCACCTCCCTCCCCCAATAATGATACTTAGTTATGATTTACGCAATTCACTTCCAGCCGCCATGGAGATTCACTCATACCTCCAGCACAAAGGTATCGAAGCACGAATTGTCCACGCACCTCTTCCTGAACTAAACCGTATACTTGAGGAGTGGGTTGAATTCTCTGAAATTGTTTCCAAAGTCCAAAGCAGCACTCTCGGAATCGTTGGTAAACCATCATCCTGGCTTATTGCATCAAAGGTCAACGCTGACAAGGTATACAAAAGATGGGGCTTGACCATCAAAGAACTCTCACTAGACCCACTCATTGAGTCAACAAGAACAACAGGCGAATCAGAGCATGTTGCCAAATTGAAGCAGTCTTCGACATCATGTACCCCCTCTGACAATGACATGGAAAAAGCTGGTCGAGTGGCTCAAGCTCTGAGGGATTTGGTGACTACACATAATCTAGAAGCAGTCACAGTTGAATGCTTTACTCTACTGATGGAAACAAATGTTTCTGGTTGTTTCGCACTCTCTCTCCTCAACGACCTCTCTGAGTCAACAGCAGGGTGCGAGGGAGATGTTCCGGCAACATTCACTATGATGCTTGGGAAATTACTCACTGGTTTTCCTGGCTTCATGTCAAATGTCACCAAAATTGACCAGGAGAAGAACACAGCGGTCTTTGCGCACTGCACACTCCCACTCTCACTCGTAGAAAACTATGAGATTACATCCCACTTTGAGACAGGACTAAGCATCGGGATACGTGGCAAATTCAAACGGCAACCGGTCACGGTCTTCAAGGTCCATGGTGAGGACCTCCGCGATTATTGGGTTTCTGATGGGAATATACAAGATAACCTTGTGAACGACACAGGCTGCAGGACTCAAATACTTGTGAAGCTTGAGGAGCGTGTTGACTATTTCTTGGAGCGTTCGTTGGCAAATCACCACATAGTCATCCCTGGAAGACATGCAGCACGGATACATCGGTTTTTCTCCTTTATCTAGAGAGTCACTGATGTCTCTTGTGGGAGCTGACTCATATCGAAGGGGATGACTTCAAGATCACTCAGAATTCGATTCAATCTTGACATGAATAGGCGCTCATCAAAGTCAGTAAGGAGGCCTTCAATCGCCAGGTCCATCTGTTTATACAAATAGTCAAAGTCTTCTATACTGATTGTTGATCCAAGAACACCTGATGTTTGTAGTATGATGAAGAGCGTCCTGTCATCATCAACGTCATCCTCCCTGTTTATCTTTAGGTCTTTTCTGAAATCTGCTGAATCAAAAAACCTGAGCATGCCTGAAACCATTGCGTCATAGAAAGCTGCCACGCCATCTGCTTTCTGTCCTGTAGAGAAACGGATCAGGCCACCTCGATAGTGCAGTCTTGCTCGAAGAAGTGAAGCTTCTGCCTGTGTGAGCGAATCATCGATTAGTCCGAAGTGTGGCATAATAACTATTGTTAATACTATGTAGATATGTCTAACGATAGGACACAGATGTACCTATTCCTACCTATTAAGGTCCTACTTGATTGAATATCCAACTCACTAGGGGTGGCGCTTAGGTCTGATTCATTTATCTCGGAGTGCAAATTGTCCCATCGAATCTCTCTAGACGCACTTTGAGCATATCTTTCCTAAGAAGAGATTCGGGATTGATTGCGATGTTGCTGACTCCTTTCCAGACAGCTGACAGAGTTGATAGAATCATGTGCAAGACTGGGACTCCAGCAGTTGACAGTCTCCTTGATGGTGGTTTTGAAACTGGTCTTGTCTATCTGTTCTATGGTTCTACACGCCTTAACAGTGATCTTCTACGGGCTGCTGTGCATGCTCAGCTCCCTCTTAGAAGCGGTGGGTTCTCTGGCCCATCAATCATGATTGACAGCTCGAATATAGTTGACCTGGTGAAACTGAGAGACTTCTCATTCCAGCTTGGACTAGAACCTGAGAGTGTCATGGACATGATCTATATCTCACGAGCTTTCAATTCTACTCAAACCTATGATTTGGTCATTAATCATCTTGATGAATTCCTTGAACGAATACCTGCGAAGATGCTCATCCTTCCAGGTCTTGTAGACCTGTTTATCACTGAGGGACTGGATGCGGAGAGAACGAGACAGATGACACACATTGCTGCCAGAATTAATGCTTTCACTCTGAGACATAACCTTGTCACACTGGTCTCTACAAGTCTTCAGAGTAAACATCCACATTACCCTCCCGTTGGGAGGACACTCGCAAGTTCAGCCCAGGTCCATATCCATGTCGATGAGACCCCAATGAGAACAGTCTATTCACTCACAAAACATCCAAGCCTACCAAATCGACATGAGTCTCTGGTACGGAGAGGTTCTGTGTTCGGCGTGACTCTCCCTCTGGATTATTTCTTCAATGATGGCTCTACTTGAGTGACTTTCCACACTCGGATCAGAACTTTGACTTTGTTGAGCTTCTCACGAACTCATTCTTTCAGCAGTTGTTTCTCCCATTTACCGTCTATATCCTTAGAAACTGTCTTAATGGCTTCTGGTTACTGAAGCACGTAACCAGACTCATTCTACCATCCTAGGTCTATCTCCATCGAATCGAATAACTCATCATCGCCTTTCTTCTCTCCTGAGAGGCGCAATGGGAATTCAACAGATGGGTCCAAGGCCAACCCTACCTCTAGCACAACCTTGAGTACGATTGATGAACTGATGAGTTTGCCCTCAAATGAAAGAATCGAACTCCAATCTTCGTGGATGGTTTCCTCACACCATCGGTCGATGGCAATCTCGGTTATTGGAATGGACCTCTCGCTTATCTGTTTAGATGACTCAAGGTTTCTTCCCTGACAGCTTGCTTCCTCTCTCTTTATGACGTCAATTCTAACGCCATTGATGCGAGAACGTTCTCTGACTAAGAACCTGACAGGAAGTCCTCTTCCAGATCTAACAATATCTGTTGGAATCTCAACTAGCAGATGTTCAATCTCCTTTCTGATACCTTCACTAGTCATTGGTTCAGGGATGAATGGGGGCGGTTGAGGACCTAAATTGATGGTTATTTTTGATTTTGGATCCAATCTACGATCAATCTCTACAACAGCCTCGATTGAATACTGAATCTCTCCGAAGGCTCCATCATGGTTTGGAGGTAGGTCCTCAGGCAGCTTGAAACTGAACTCGAACTTTGCGTCACCAGATTGAATCTCTCCTCCTTCCCAGATAGTGATGTCATCTTCTATTTGTTCATGAGTTTCACTTACATGCACCTTCCCTGCTTGATAGTGTGTATACTCCTTTCCTCGGACCTTCAGAACTATCCTATTACAGGTGAATGTATTGTCTGTACTAATTACAACATGCCCGCTAACATCATCGCCAGGAATATATTGCGTCTTCTCGGTGTATATATTCACATCTCGCATCAGTGCTTCAACCAATAACTTTCGTTCGACTTCTCGTGAGAGCAAATAGGGTTTTCTTCTCAGTTGAAACCAAGATCAAAGGTGGTAGAGTCAAGTATTTCCTCCACTTCTTCTCCTGGTTTTTCCCCTGAAACATCGAGTTGATACTTCACCTCTGGGTCAAGCTCCCATCTCATCTCTAGTACCACCTTGAGATAGAAGGATGTCGCAAGGAGTCTTGATTTGAAAGGTACATGATGCCACCCCTCACCCATTGTTACTTCAATCCATCTATCAAACTCCGTTTCTGTGATT
>JAEORX010000014.1 GCA_016840685.1 Candidatus Thorarchaeota archaeon | reverse complement strand
TAAGAACTAGACCAATAGCAGTGGAATCTAGGCCAAGATTATTGGCTGCAAACAAAGGCACCAGTGTGCTTCTCACTCCAGTCCTTAGAAAGAACATCGTAAAGACTGCAAATGTCACTAGAAGAAATGAGGGTGATGATAGAACCTGTTTCATATCGCTAAATATCGATTCCGGTTCAAGACGAGTCGAATTATTCATTGAATTGGCTAACTTGGGGAGTATCAGAGTTGGAATCACACCAAAACCAGTGACCACAGCATAGGCAAAAAAGGGCGCCCGAATATCATACGCTTCTGCAAGAATTCCCCCAAATGTTGGCCCAAAGATGGACCCGAGAAGCAACATTCCCATGTATAGGCTCATCCACTGTCCCCTCTTCTCTTCTCCAGCAATTTGAGCAAGAAAGACAGTGGCTGTGGTGACATATAGTGCTGAACCAGCCCCCTCTACCATTCGTGCAAATACTAGGGTTAGATAATTGGTGGCATAACCAGCCAATATTGATGAAGTAGATATGAGCACCAACCCCAATATCATGATTCTCTTCTTGTCGTATCTCCTTGACAGAAGGCCTGCAGGCATGTCGAGGAGCATTCTTGTCACTGCAAAGGATGAAACTACGAATCCTACAAGAGTGTATGAAACTTGAAAGCTCTCTGCATAAGTGGGAAGGATGGGGGCAACCATGCTCAGACCAAGAAGAACGAGAAACGTCACTAGAGAGAGATTGAGTACAGTATACACATTTCCCTCGTATGTCGAAGTAGGCAACTCAACTGGTTTGTAATGTTCTTCCGACAAGGTTAGTGACAGTCCTTGAAAAAGCGAAGCAGCAACCTCTGGTTAAAGTACTTTCAGTTCGAACCATCTGATCATTATCTGATAGATTTAGGCTCTCTCTTTCTGTAGGTCTAACTCTCGAACTTTCGCTCTAATAGATGACTCAACACTATCAATCTGCTTGCGTAGGTTCTCAATGGAAGCTAGCCTTTGTTCCACTTCCTGTTTCTTCTTTTTGTCTAGCTCTGTGTGCTCGTCATATGCATCTGCCCACTCCTGTCGAGTTTGAGTCAGTTGTTGCCGCAGATGTTCGTACATAATCTTCTTGACATGAACGGTGTTTCTGAGGTTGAGAAGTTTGGTTTCAACATCTAATGAGTAGTCACGGAACTCCTCTTCAGCCTTCTTGAGCTTGGCACGGAGTTCAATGAGCTCTGTCATAATGAGCCCCACCTCATCATCTCTAGGTAACACAGATTCTGTGATGGTTGGGGTTTCGGGAATGGTTTCACTGCTTGAGGTCGGAGATACGATTGAGCTAGATTCAGAGGGCTCTTCTTGTTCCACAACGCCTACACGTACCTCATGTATCGTAGTGATGGTCTGACGGTCCTCGGGGTTAATCATCATCCTGGTCAGCTGTTCAAATGCCCTGTCGATGTTTTCACCTGTCAGGGCTGAGGTTTCGATGAAGATGGCCGGAGTCCCTAGTCGCTCACTGAATTTCTTTGTGAATTCAAGACCCTCCTCATACGTTATTATGTCCTCCTTAGGGTGGTATGAGCGAAGGTCTATCTTATTCCCCACAATGATCAATGCTGGGAAGTCCTCCATGAATCCCTTCGCTTCCACAAGCCATTTGGAGGCATTGTCGAAGGACTCCCTGTCCACCACAGAGTAGGCGAGTATCAGACCGCTGCACCCCTCATAGTAGCGCTTCCGAAGACTCTGGAACTGGGGCTGTCCAGCTATGTCCCAAATTACGAGACGGACGGACTCCTCCTCATCATACATGACCGTCTTTTGCGCAAAATCAACGCCTAGTGATGGGATGTAGTTGGACCTGAATCCCTGTCCTAAGTACTTTCGACGGATACTCGTCTTTCCAACATACCCGTCTCCAATGAGACAGATCTTGAATTGCCAACGGCGAGATGATGCCATTACATCCAGCTCCAATCCCTCAAAGGGGCGGCGCAATTATTCTATACCTGGCAATCACTTATAGCGGTATTTCGAATGAGTTCATGAACGAAAATAAGTTTTTTTTTTCACCAGATTACCTTTCAGAAACTCGATGATTACTGATGTTTTCCATATGCCCTTGATATTGTCCTCATGTCCTCTACAACTTTCTTGTAATCGGCGACCCTTGGGCTATCATCGATAACATTTGTATCCCGCTTTGCTTGACTCACCGCGACCACTTTTTCTCTCCTCTTGCTCAGGTAATTGTATGCAAAAAGTATACTATTGTATACTATTTGTATTCATGAGAATATAAACATATCCACAAATCTGCGATAAAAGAGGGCCTCCTTGTCAGAAAGACCTGTGATCTCGAAGATACCTATTGCCCCTCATCATGACTCCCATCATCGGGAATTGGTTCTTCCTGAACTGGTTTCTTCCTTTTTCTTCCTCGTTTTGTAGCCTTGAGCGGAGCCTCGAATGTCTGTCTAAGCCCATCGACTGTAGATACAGTCCTAACATTACGACGGGTTTCTGCAATCAGAGCTTCAATCACAACCCGCTCGTCCACATCTCCTTCCTCCTTAACAAATGCAATCCGATGAATTGCGTATATCCCGATGATTGCAGATATGATGAACAAGAAGTCAATCCCTGACAAGCTATATGCCGGAATGAGTGTGAATAGTTCGCCATCAATAAGCCATGAGAGAGAGAAATCAATTTTGTGATGGGCAAATATGTCCGCCAACACTCCTGCAACAACAGGAGTGATTGCGCCAGTCACTGCAATTACAGATCCTCTGGCTGCAAGATATGTGGCTGATTCACCTCGAGGGGCCAATTTCATACCTATATTATTCGTGCTCAAATTGACACCAGCGGCTGAAAATCCATTAAGAATGTGTATCAGGATAATGAGCGGAATAAGAAAGCCATAATATATTGCGACCGAGCTAAAAGTCCAAAGAAAGGTCCCGATAGTGAACAATGGTAGTGTGACTTGTAGAATGGACTTATTGCTGAACCTGTCGGCCAAACGTCCCCATAATCGTAAGAAAATCACACTTGTCAATTGTGTCAAAGCCAAAAGACCCGCAACAAATCCCACATCTAGTCTAAGATAATTCACATCAAGTAAATAGACTGTGAAGAACGGACTGGCGAAAGAGGTGCTGATACTCCATACTGCAGAGAAGACCATCAAGTTCCTATAGTTCACATTTTGGAAAGGTTCCGCCAGTAGCTGTGAATAGCTCAGTTTCTCATGTCGAGATATCATTGGAGGCTCTGGTGTGGTGTTTGTGTAGTAAATTGCCATTATTCCGAAAAGAAATGCGATGATGTAGAGAACCGAGTATGCAGAGAGCTGACCAAAGAGGTTGCTGGGGTCGGTGTTTGCTAGCCAACTGTTGATAAAGTAACCTCCAGTGAGAGATGCAACTATTGCAACCACTCCCATCAGTGCCATTCTTGTTGAAAAGAAACGACCCATGCGATCTGGAGGTACTAGGTCTCGCATCCACGAGTTCCAGCTGGGCGATCCAATGGCAGTAAAGACACTCTGTATGAACATGGCTCCGATGAGGAGAAGGAGTCCAACCTCACCAGTAGCGATGAAGGGGATCAAAGCCATGAGGAGGATTCCTAGTCTATTACCCAATTGTGTGTAAGAATTCAGTATCCGTCTCTTTCTGTACTTCTCTAGGAGGAATATCGATGGAATCTGTAATAGCTGAGTGACAGACGGAATTGCAGCCAGAATACCAATCACTGTGTTGGGAGCATTCAAAAGAAGTGCAAAACCCACTAGGAAGACGCTCTCAGTAAAGGTGGTCTTGACTTGAACCGCGACTCCCTGTTTCACCATTTTACTAAGAGCCTTGTCAGTTTCTTCAGATGTCAAAACATGCTCTGGCTCTTGTGTCAATTCCTTTGTCCTCTCCGGCAACGCTAGATGGACTTCAATTGCAATCCACTACGCTAATGAAGATTCTCTTGCGTTTAAGAAACCAATCGCTATAATAGGTGAGATTACACTGTAGAGGGGTTTAGATAGAAAGGAGGCAGTCCTGTGAAAGAGACCTTTGAGTTCGGAGGCAAGATAGTCTGGCGACCAACATCAGAACAAGTTGAGCAGGCTAATCTCACACGATTCATGAAGCTTCATGGAATTGAGAATTTTGGGGCTCTCATGAAACATTCCACCGAGGATGTGGCATGGTTCACAGACGCGCTCCTGAAGTTTCTGAATATTGAGTTTTATGAGCCCTACGAACAAGTGGTGGACCTCTCAAAGGGAATTGCATGGCCTCAGTGGTGTGTCAAGGGGAAGATGAACATAATCCATAACTGTCTGGACAAATATATGGGTACACCAACTGAGCATCAATCTGCATTAATCTCGGAAGCAGAGGATGGTACAGTTCGTTCGATGACTTATGGTGAGCTGTACCGAGAAGTCAACAAAGTCGCAAATGCACTACATGAACTGGGCTTGGGTCTTGGTGACCCGATTGGAATCTTCATGCCAATGATTCCAGAAATTGCTGTTGCATTGCTTGCAATCGCCAAGATTGGTGGTATTATCCTCCCGCTGTTCTCAGGATTTGGAGTAAATGCAATAATTGACCGGTTGGGTGATGCCAAAGCCAAGGCAATCTTCACAGTAGATGCCTCCTATCGCAGAGGTAAGATTGTGCCCATGAAGGTGGTGGCTGATGAGGCCGCAGATGGTATTCCATCACTCACTCATATGATTGTACTTAGGCAGACTCATGCTTCTACGAAGATGATGGAAGGTCGTGACTATTGGTGGGATGAACTGATCAAGCACCAATCAGAATCTTCACCCACAGAAATCACAGACGCTGAAACCACGATGATGATAATCTATACCTCTGGTACTACTGGTCTTGCTAAAGGCGCCGTTCACACCCACTGTGGATTCCCAATCAAATCAGCACAAGACATGGCATTCGGGACTGACTTGAAGCCAGGCGAAATCATCTACTGGATGACTGATATGGGCTGGATGATGGGTCCCTGGTTGGTCTTTGGAGCGCTGCTTCTGGGAGGCACCTTCTTTCTCTATGATGGGGCTCCAGACTATCCTGGACCTGGTCGGCTCTGGGAGATTGTTGAGAAACACAAGATATCGATACTTGGGGTTTCACCAACACTCATTCGACTCCTGATGACACATGGAGAGGACCCGGTTAAGACTCATGATCTCTCATCGCTTCGTTATTTTGCATCCACTGGCGAACCTTGGAACCCTGACCCCTGGATGTGGCTCTTTGAAAAGGTCGGAAAGAAGAGAATCCCAGTAATGAACTACTCCGGTGGGACTGAGATATCTGGGGGTATTGTGATGGGCAATCCATTATTACCCCTGAAGGCCTGTGCCTTTTCCGGACCATGTCCCGGGATAGATGCAGATGTCTTTGACGAGGATGGAAACCCAATACGCAATCAAGTTGGAGAGCTTGTGATCAAGTCCCCGTGGATTGGAATGACCCGTGGATTTTGGAAAGACCCTGAGCGATATGAGAGAGCTTATTGGTCCCGGTGGGAAAATGTCTGGGTGCATGGCGATTTTGCAGCCATCGACTCAGATGGACTCTGGTACATCCTCGGTCGGTCTGATGACATAATCAAGGTAGCTGGTAAACGATTCGGACCTGCTGAGGCTGAATCAATCCTGGTCAGTCATCCTGCAGTTGCTGAGGCTGCCACAATAGGAGTTCCACACGAGATTAAGCTTAACGAACTGGTCGTCTTCTGTGTACTTCTCCCTGGTGTAAGCCCATCTGAAGAGCTCAGAGAGGAACTGAAACAGGCTGTGGCAATAGCTATGGGCAAACCCTTGACTCCACGGGATGTCCTCTTTGTTTCAGACCTGCCGAAGACAAGGAATGCCAAAGTGATGCGAAGGATGATACGTGCTGCTTACCTGGGTGAAGACCCAGGGGACACCTCCTCCCTAGTCAATCCTGAGGCTGTAGATGAGATAAAACGAGCAAGGTGAACTTACAAAAAAGAGAAGAAGATTGGGAGCCACTCGACTTACATCCAGCTCCCAATCTCATATTGTTACTTCTTCTTTTTCTTAGAAGATGTTTTCTTTTTGGTCGATTTCTTGGCTTCTGGTTTCTTCTTTGCCATAGTATTCACGTCCTTGTTTGGAATAAAATCGGACAGAGTACTAGCAAGAGCGACGAATTAAACTGGGTCTACCAGTCGTCGTCATCATCGTCTTCCCAGTCATCATCGAAATCGTCATCATTCCAAATGTCGTCATCATCGAAGTGCATAGATGTCACCTCACCACAGTGTCTGTCGAATCAAGAGTAAAATATGCCTGAATTTTTTATTCAAATTCATAAATCCTTAAAATCCGAAAATGGGTTTATTTGAACTCTATATACCCTATGAGGATTTATCAAAACATTGTTACAAAGTAAGAGTCGTTAGACGTATTAGACAAAGATATTAACGTTTATTGTAGTCGCCCTATCATGTCACCAAAGACAATGGTGGCTATCTCACTTTCGACCAAAGGAAAAACCTGCTGGACAAAATGACCGAAGCGGACGTGAATAGGACCATCTCTGAGGACTCGGAACTGAGAGGTGACTCACGATTAATCATTCTTCTTGGCGCTCCTGAGGGAATAAAAGGCGTTTCAAGGAAACTGTCCTCTCTTCAAGGTGCAAAAAGAATCAGAAAAGGTGTGTACATTGTCCATGGATATTCAGAAACACACGAAATGGTTCTATCCTCCCAGCCAGTCATCTCATTCAGCAAGACCAAAAAAATACCCACCTCCCGGGTGAGATCTGAAGAAGCGCAGTCGAATCGTGTCTATTCATTAGTTGCATTCAGTTTCAATACTCCAACTGCGCAGCAGAAAAAACATGTTGAGAGGCTCATTCGAAAAACAACTGGAATTAGAGTGAGACCCGGTGTGGTTCTCTTTCCTCTTCTCAGATCCAAAGAGAGAAGAAGAATCCTTGGGTCAGAGGAGGAGCGGGTGCTGATTGATTCCAAGGAGTTCAGCAGGTTGATTTGTGAGAATGGAGGCAATTCACTGCGTTGGTCACGTCTTGGGATCGTCAATCTGAATGGTATTGATCATGTGAGGGATGCGATTGAACAGACCCTCTCTAGGGATTTGACGCCCCTGGAGGAAAAGATACGCATACTTCGCGAGCTATGCAAAAATCCGGCTGTACCAATCAGACAGCTAAAGAAGAAATACACCGTTCTATCACGTAGATTTCGGAAGCTAAGGACCAAATGGATGCTAGCTCGACAACTGTGGTTCTATGATGCAGAGAAACAACTCAAACGTTCATATAATATGTTAATTAACACCAGACGTTCCATCATCGAGGAAGAAGCCCGACGAATGAGTTGACAGCAGTCATTCAATCATATCATTAAGCATCGCAATTCTGACATCCTGGATAGAGCACCTGAACTCCCCCCAGACATCCATCTCTGAACACGGTTGTCCCTTTTAGCTTGAGTTGATTCGCAAGCAAGAAGATGCGTTCAACATCCTCGGTCGTAGCGCTATTTGGTAGGTTCACTGTCTTACTCACTGCATTGTCAGTATGTTTTTGGAATGCTGCTTGCATACGGATATGCCACTCTGGATCAATCTCCTGTGCAGCCTTGAAGACCTGTTTGACATTGTCTGGTACTTTGTCAATATGTTGTACTGAACCAGTCTTTGCGACTTCATGCTCAATCTCATCGCTCCAGAAACCTCTCTCAACAGCAACCTTCTCGAATAGCGGACTGACCTCACTAAGATGGATTCCTTCAGCGAGCATTCTACTATGGGCTATTGCAAACAACGGTTCAATACCACTACTGGTCTGTGCAATCAGACTGATGCTGCCTGTTGGCGCGACAGTGATTAGAGATGCATTTCGTTTCCATTTATTGCGTTTTTTCAGGAGAGCAAAGTTTTCAAAGTTCCCCCGTATTTTGGCCAGTTCGGAAGATGCTCTTTCAGCCCGCTGTCGAATGAACGACATGATCTCCTCTGCCATCTCAAGTCCCTTGACCGAGTCATAGGGTATTCCCAGCATAATGAGGAGTTCTGCAAAGCCCATGATTCCAAGACCAATTTTCCGATTTGCCTTGGTCACTCGTTCTATCTCTTTTACGGGATAGACGTTCAGGTCTATGATGTTGTCTAGGAATCTAACTCCCAGGCGTACGACCTCCTCCAGTCGTGACCAATTAATCTCACCATCCTTGACCATTCGAGAGAGGTTTATACTTCCTAGGACACAGGACTCATAGGGTAATAGTGGTTGTTCGCCACAAGGGTTGGTCGACTCTATTAGTTCTCCATTGAGTGGATGCTCATCATTGATGCGATCAATGAAAATGAAACCTGGGTCTCCTGTGCTCCACGCATTGTGTACAATGGCATCAAAAATCACCCTTGCTCTAATGCGCTGAGACACCTCGCCAGTGTGAGGGGCAACCAACTCTATCTCCTTATCATCCTCTAGTGCTTCCATGAATTTCTTTGTCGCTGCAACAGAGATGTTGAAGTTTCTAAAGGACTGTTTGTCGGATTTGGATGCTACGAACTCCATTATGTCCGGATGATCACAACGAAGAATAGCCATGTTCGCCCCTCTTCTTCTATTATGAACCAAGAAACCATTGGCAACATATTCTGAGCCGATGACCTCAATATCTCCAGTATCCATCTCACGAGTCGTTAGATCAGTTATTCTTGTGTAGACAAAATCTTCTCTAAGTACTTCGTCTTTCAACAGATTCTGCAAACCCGGCATCAATTGAGCAATTTCCAGTATGCGCATGCGATGAGGATTACGCTCGCCTCGAATGTATCGTGTTAGCTCTCTATTTAGCTTTGGATTAACAGAACGTTGTCCTCTATTTTTTCCGCTTCCTCTTCCTGGTGGTGAATAATAACGAGCTATTAAATCACCTGCATATGGAATTGGATCGCTAGCTTTTCCACTCGCTCTCACGATCCTCTTTTTGAAACGTTCTCCCTTACATTTACTCTTGAATCCTATTAGTCTTGAGAAAAGTGAGATACTAGGTTTATGAGTTACAATTAGTGTGTGAATAGGGTTAGATCCATATGCTGACTCTCTTTTTGTGATTACAGATCTTCTTGATACTATTCCTATTGATAACAACAACTGCTGAACTTGAATGATTAGTTTCTTTGAAGTACTCGATAATCTCGGATATCCATATGATGACACATCTCCATCAGCTTCGTAAAGCCCTCGCAAGAATGCACAAACAGTTTCTATCGAGGATGTAAAGATAATTTCAGGAATACGTGCATTGACACTGCTTTCCTTATCGAATCCAGATTTTATCCACCACTCTCCAAGTGTGACACTCCTACCACCTATGGTCCAAGAAGCGTCATTCTTCTTCTGTTCTTTATATGGAATCAATCCAAGCCCTTTAATGAAATCTTCAATCCATTCTGCAATATCTGGTGAATCGTGAGTGACTGAAAATACCATTCGAGCCTTCTCTTTGTTTAGGAATGAGAGACAGCCATCTCCGATAAAATAACCCACAATTTCCGCAAGTTGAGGATTCATCTTTTTCGGAAGATGAAGAGGGGTTGCATTGTGATGTTGTGAAGGAGTGGCTGGTAGATCTAAATCCGTTCCTTGATACCCTCCACGTTTAATGACAACCCAATCACCAAAAACCAAGTCTTTGGTCTTCTTCCATTGAATTCCGTCGGGGGTACAAACACGAATCTTGTGATTATACGTAGCATCTAGCGAATAGCCCAACTCAGTCTGTATTCGGGTGATTTCAGTGAATCCATTATTTGCAGCGATGAAAGCTTGTTTGTAATTGTCTCTTGTAAGAACCAGTTCATTTAATGGTGTTTCTACAGATAGACGACCATTTATGAGTGAGTTAAGTTTTCGCAGACCTTTAGTAGACTGAACAAAGGTTTCAGTTGACAAACATCCACCCTGTTTGATAATCTCAGTAGCTGTGTCATACACCTTCATGAATGAGATAGGACCACTCGCTACACCACCGGTCGTTCCCACCATTGCCCCCTCAGGTCGTAACCTAGAGAATGAAAACCCAGTGCCGCCTCCTGATTTCTGTACAGCAGCCATATCCTTGAGCGACGTGAATATCGAGTCCATATTGTCCTCTATTGGAAGAACAAAACATGCACTGCACTGACCAATCTTTGTGCCCGCATTGAACAGGGTCGGACTATTCGGCAGAAACTCGAGGTTTGCCATCATGTAGTAGAAGAGATCATCGTACTCCTTGACATCTACACTGTCATCATACTTCTCCTCGATGCTTGCAACAGCTCCTGACACTCTTCGAAAGAGCTGAGATGGGGTTTCTGTTGGATTTCCATCAATGTCCTTCAATAGATATCTTGAGAGCACAGTAGCAGCATTGGGACCGAACTTGAGATCATCCACCACTCCCATCATTTGTAGAATTTTACGAGCCTCGTGGTGTTTTTCGCGGTATTTCATATACCTTCGTGCTATCTCTGTGAAACCACGGAGCATCAGTGTGTCTTCAACGATGTCCTGAATTTCTTCAATGTGAACGACATCTCTTTCTCGTTCGTGAATGATTTGAACAACTTCCTTCGTAAGTCCCTTTACAGGACTGATGTCTGCATTAATTGACTCAAAGGCCTTTGTAATCGCCGCTTCAATCTTGGAATCGTCGAACTCGACTACTCTCTTATCTCGTTTCTCAACCTTCAAACAAATCTCTCCTCAATTAATCGAGTTTCTCACAAATTCAGACGAATATACTGCTATAAGCTCCTCTCTCTATATTTGAATCTACTACTAGAGGATGAAGAGAGAACAATCAACCTTATGAAATTCAAGCACACTCCATTAACTGTTCATAAGTTCGTGGTGTGAATCGTGAGTCTAGAGATAAAACCAATAGGCGTGATTAGGACCCCCTTCAAATCTGAGGATAAAATCCCGATTCAATCAAGCAAATCAGAGGCGATTGCCGAGGTAGAGGTTTTTTCAGAATATTCTGCTGGACTTGAATCATTGAATGGTTTCTCTCACATCATCCTCTTGTATTGGTTTCACAAGGCCCAGCCACTCAGACTAAGGGTCACACCCTTCCTTGACACTAGGGAGAGAGGTCTTTTCTCTACACGAGCACCCTCACGACCAAATCCAATAGGACTCTCCATTGTTAGGATAATGACGATTGAGGGGAATATAGTGCGGTGTCTAGGAGCTGATATGCTGAATGACACGCCTCTCATTGATATCAAACCATTTGTTCCTGAGTTTGATAATCGACTAGATGCCACCTCTGGTTGGCTCACTGAATCGCTATGCGCTGAAAGGCATGATTATCTTGGCGATGATAGGTTTTTGGACTGAATCTAATGATTTGTACCATTAAGTTGTGGTTGAAGGGCTCTCATTTTTCCTCTTGCTTGACTAGATTGTCGAGCACTCTCTGAAGGTATGACTCAAACTGATCTATCTCTTCTGTCTGAAAACCTTTGTAGAATATGTTTGTCATCTCGACTGAAACATCAATATAGACCTTCAACATCTGTCTAGTTTTATCAGTCAATTCTATCAATACCTTTCGTCGGTCCTCATCTGACTGAACACGTTTCACATGGCCTGCATCTTCAAGATTGTCGAGTAGTTCACTCAGTGTTGATTTCCTGAGGAGAGTCTTCCTGATGAGTTCGTTTATTGGGATGCCGTCCTTCTGCCAGAGCGCGAACAAGATTCTCCCCTGACCCGGACCAATTTCAAGTCCATGCTCTTTTAGAAGCTCTGAGAAGACTCTCCTTCCGAGATGATGAATCTGTGTGACCAGAAATCCACCCCGTCTTTGTGACATCATTTTGAATCACCCAACTCCAATCTAAAGGTCATTCTACCTGTCCATCCTTTGGCAACCGTTGGTATAAGTCTGAGAGCTGTGTGATCGGGATCATCATATCCTGTTGGGTAATATCTCTCCCACCCATCATGCCAGATCTCTTTCTTCAGGTGTAAATCTTCAACTATCTCAAATTCCCCCCCAAACATCACTCCCTGTGTGACCTCTGGCTTGCAGTAGTAGATGGAAGCTGCAGGTCTTGTTTGGATTTCTGATACTTTGCAGGAAGAAGTGTTGGTAGAAAACAGCATCATATAATCATCACGATGCTTGGCAAAAAGCGAAACCAACTTCGGATATCGCTCCTTATTCCGAAGATTGAACATCGCTCTTGTCTGTGGAAATCCCTTTTCATCAACTGTTGTCACATATGCTGGCCATCCTGTTTCTAGCAGGTTCAGACACATCTCTCTAATCTCTTTGTTACTCATGACAACCACCCCAAAAATAGTTCGGGTCCTAATCAACTAGTTCGGTACCTAACTAATTAACCTTTTGGTTCGGGCTGCTGGAAATCTGCCATCTTATATACCAAACAAGTGCGATTTTTTCCATCATCTTATATACTAACTATGAGAGATTCTCTCTATGATCGAATCTACATATATTGAAACAAAACTGATTGCGAAACAAGTTCTATCTGAACTAAACCTTCCTGAGCAGACTCAGACAAGATGTCTGAGTATCCTAGATGATAGGAGGACAAAGGAAATCCTCACTGAACGAAATACAAATGGAATCATAGCAGGTGCAATCTACATTGCGGCAATACTGACTAAGAGCAGACTTCCTCAACACAGAATTGCCACTTTGATGGATATCTCCGAGGCTACTATCCGCAAGTACTATGTTCAGTTAGTCAGTGTTCTTGAGATAAAGAGGAAAAAGGACTAGTTCGCCTTCTCAGCGTCACACTTGTCCCTCACTTTAACCATGAAAACTCTGATGTGATGTGTTATCACTAATGTAGCTGAATAATTGAATAAAAGAAAATGCGAAAAAATAAAGAGTGAGGAGGTAGGATTCTACCCCCTCGGGGTGTACTACTGTTCTACTTTCTCTTGAGCAACAGAACTGCTAGGATTACGATGATTGCTGCTCCAGCTACAATTCCTAGTGTCATGGGATCAAGAACAAGACCGGGTACGGAGGGAAGAATACCAAGCACTGGGTCGTACTCGAGAGTTTCGTTTCCAAAGTATTCAAAGGAGAGAAAAATGGCATTCCCTGAATACTCACCTGAGGGTTCTCCATAACTAGCCCTGACCTGAAGGGTGTTGTTAGCTGCAAGAGCTGTTTCATTATACTCAAAGTAACCGTTCTCGAACTGGAACTTGGTGCCGTCTCTCTGGAAACCTGATGGGTTGGAATCCCCATGAGATTGTCCATGAGCACTCTCAGTCACTGTGAACATGAGCACCAAGAGTGAATCATCAAAGGTCCAATTCCAACCTGCTAGTGTCAGATCGAACTTGAATTCACCTGGGTTCTCAAGGTACATGTGTACGTTGACCTCAATGTCCACCTCAAACTCTGGCATACTCGGTAGGTTACCAAAGTCTGAACCAGCAGGACGTGGATCAAAGGTCGCTTCTGTAGTGAAGTTGAAATGCACCTCTGTAACGTTGCCACCATCCTCTACGGTTTCAAAACCGCTGAAATCCCAACCAGTTGTGGGTAGAGCGAATGGAGCACCAATCATTGTGTCAACACCATGATCATAGACCTCGTTCGCGTTCGTGTCATTCGCTTCGAAAATCTTCGCGAACATGACATGATAGTCTACATCTGGAGTGTTGGGGTCCCACCAGTGGAAGTGTGGGGCTTGATCGTTCCCTGTGACCTTGATGGCAATGTCATCAGTTTCTAATGACACGATGCCAGCAGAATATTGGTATAGAATTCCTGTGCTCTGCGCGGCAGCGAGCGGCACTCCCATCCCTATCAACATGAGGGCAAAGAGTGCAAGTGATGTCTTTTTGTATATGTCCATTGAATCACCACTATGACATGTGGATTTAGTATTTATAGGGAGTATTGAATAGAGAAGAGATAATTATAAACAAAAAGGTCTATCAACTTTCATTTTTTGTTTTAAAGGTTTATGAACTCTTGAAATCCTTTGATGAGCACATTCATTTTCCTAGGAGGTTTCGTGCCTTTTCAATGACGTTTTCCACTGTAAATCCATACGCCTCAAAGACCACCTCTGAAGGCGCAGACCTCCCAAACTTATCAATTGCCAAGACATCGCCATAGTTTCCCACCCACTTGTGCCAACCTTGTGAAACACCAGCCTCTACAGCAAGACGGGCCTTCACATTGGGTATGATGACCGAATCTCGATACTCTTGGCTCTGATATTCAAACAGCTCCCAACTTGGGAATGAAACCAGTCGTACACCAACTCCATCAGATTGCAATCTCTCTCCTGCTTCCACAATCAGGGACACTTCTGACCCAGAAGCCATCAGAATGATCTCTGGTTCCCCTCCGAGATCCGCAAGTACATACGCACCTTTCTTCAGGCCAGAAGCAGAGGAATACGTATTCCGATTCAGGACTGGTACATTTTGCCTTGTCAAAGCCATTAGGGTCGGACCCTGGGACCGCTCGATGGCTATCTTCCATGCCTCGACTACCTCATTAGCATCTGCTGGTCGGATAACAACAAGGTCTGGAATGGCTCTCAATGAAGCCAAGTGCTCTACTGGCTGGTGAGTGGGTCCATCTTCTCCGACACCAATACTGTCATGTGTGAAGACCCAGATGCTTCTATGCCTCGAGAGTGCTGATAACCGAATTGCTGGACGCATGTAGTCCGAGAACATCAGAAATGTTCCGCTAAATGGAATCACCCCTCCATGAGCAGCCATCCCATTCACTGCCGCACCCATCGTATGCTCACGCACGCCATAGTGAATGTTTTTTCCAGTTGGTGACTCCTTCTGAAATGATGGACTACCATCTATCCATGTCTTATTGGATGGAGTCAAATCTGCAGAGCCTCCAATCAGCTCTGGTAGCTTGAGCGCCAAGGCGTTGATTGTCTTGCCAGATGCAGTCCTTGTTGCAAGAGGGCCGTCCTTCGGGTTAAAACTTGGTAAGTTGGAGTCCCACCCTGTTGTAAGATCTCTGTTCATCCTCCTCTCTAAATCAGCTGCAAGGTCTGGATAGATACTACGATATGCGGCAAACCGTTTCTTCCATTCCTCTTCTTTTTTCGCTCCGCTCTCTCCAACCTTTCGATAGAACTCCAGAACATCATCAGGCACAAAGAACTTAGGTTCAATAGGCCAACCAAGTTTCTCTTTGGCACCTGCCAGTTCCTCCTCCCCTGCTGGTTCACCATGTGCTTTAGCAGTGTCCTGTTTCTTGGGCAGTCCGTAGCCAATATGAGTCCTACAGAGTATTAATGATGGTCGGGAATCTTGCTTGGCCTTTCCAATGGCTTTGTCAACAGCCTCTACATCATTTCCATCCCCAACATGTTGAATGTGCCATCCCAAGGCTTCGAACCGTGCCCCTTGATCCTCGGAAAATGTTAGATCTGTACTACCATCAATTGAAATGCGGTTGTCATCATAGAGGAGGATTAGTTTCCCGAGACGAAGGTGACCAGCTAGAGACGCCGCCTCAGATGACAGACCCTCCATCAAATCTCCATCGGTGACTATTGCATAGATGTGATGGTCCACAATTATATGGTTAGGTTGGTTGAAGATAGCTGCAAGATGGGCTTCGGCAATGGCCATGCCAACTGCATTTGCTAGTCCTTGCCCAAGTGGACCTGTGGTGACCTCCACTCCGGGAGTGCAGAAGTTCTCAGGATGCCCAGGAGTCTTGCAACCAAGCTGCCTAAAGTCCATAATGTCTTCTATACTTAGGTCGTAGCCAGTCAGATAGAGCAGGGAGTAGAGTAGCATAGACCCATGACCTCCAGAGAGAACGAAACGGTCTCGGTCCCACCACTCGGGATTATTAGGATTAAATCGGAGGTGTCGAGTCCAAAGAGCATATGCCATCGCCGCTGCACCCATAGGCATGCCAGGATGACCAGAGTTGGCACGTTGAACCGCATCCGCTGATAAAAAGCGAATGGTATTGATTGAACGATCTTGGAGAGTCGAGTCGGGCATCTGTGTTGTCTCCGTGTAGGATTTTGGAGATTGTCAAGCGGTTTGACGTCTAGACCTCTTTTTGATTGTTGCGTTTCTCATGAAGATGAACTCAAGGGCTACCGACTTCAGTTCCAGGAGGATACTCTTTGAGGAACTCCTCTTTGAGAATGTCCATTATGATGAAGTCATGGAACGCGCCCTTGACAAATGCGCCCTGTCTGAAGATGCCTGCTTTCCTGAAGCCAGCTTTTTCATATGCACGCTGAGCACGTTCATTCGTATCAAGTGTGATAAGGTAGACACTATTTAGACCAAGTATCTGAAAGGCAATCCAGAGCATCACACGAGTAGCGTCGGTACCATAACCTTTACCGAGATTCTCGGGCTTATGAATTGCGATGCCAAACTCAGCTCGTTTGTGCTGTTTTTGGATTCTGAAGAGGCTAACAGTCCCTAGAAACTCACCCGTCTTCTTATCCTCAACAGCGAGTGTCATCCCACCATCTCGCCAAGGGTCCATTGTAGTAGAGCGTTCCAGCCACTGGTGTTCAGTGTTCCTAGACATAGGCATTTGATTGTCCAGATACTGACGAAGCTCGAGTGTGTTCCAGTATTTCATTATGTTATCTAGGTCTTCCATCTCAAGAGCCCTCAGTCTGACCATTTCACCATAATACATAGACTTGACATACAAAGGGCTGAAGATAAAGATGTCCCAGAAACAGCACTGTTCGATAAACTCTTTACTTAACTGCCGAGAATCTATAAAACGGTGACTTGACCAGTGAGCCCGCGGAAGGAGTATTTTGATGAGCCACTTGTCAAGGTGGATTTTTTGAAGGTGCGATTTCCAAGAACATGTCCAGTCTGTGGCGCTCCTGCTACCAAGGTTTTACGTTTGAAAATCGCAAAGTCTGGAAAACAAAACCTTCGCCGAACTTGGGATTATGCATATGGCCCATATGTGAGACAAAGAAGTGATAGACTACAAAAAGAGATGAAAGTTCTACTCATTCAAGTCTGTGAGGACCATGCACATCCAGACGATGGTAGTGAAAGATACCAATCACTCTGTCT
This sequence comes from Candidatus Thorarchaeota archaeon, assembly GCA_016840685.1. Lineage (GTDB taxonomy): Archaea > Asgardarchaeota > Thorarchaeia > Thorarchaeales > Thorarchaeaceae > SMTZ1-45. The sequence goes on along the minus strand of JAEORX010000014.1, from coordinate 20,862 downwards.
GATTGCTGATGGAATTATCGCAGCACTTCTAGTCTTTGGTCTACTATTCATTGGTGATAGTATTTCTCGTGCTCTTCCAATTCCCCTTTGGTCTTTTCTTTCAATAGTCCTCTTTGGAATTGCTTTGTTGTTCACTATGGTTGCGTTTAGACCAAACGCAGTTGAGCAAGCAGTCAATATAGTCGGGTTTGATCCTGGAATGCAGAATGTTCTGCTTGCCATCAAACGTCCAGACTACAGAAGAGAGCTGCTACAGGAGAATCAAATGACTGCTGAGTTGGTCAGCTGGATTGTCCGTTCAGATGACTAGGAGCATCAACCATAGGAAAAACCAGAAAGAAGTGCTCACGTTGCTTCTAAAGCGAGCACTTCATCAACAGAGATGGCGCTACCACCTCTGGCATCTTTATTCTGAACCCCATCTGAGGATGTGCTTGCTGGAGGATTGACCTTTGTCATTGAAGCCTACCTCGCAAAGTAGGCACGAGCAATAGCGTCAGTGGAAACTCTCTTTTTGGGATAACCTTTCAAGAGTTCCTTCTCAACCGTAGCGAATGCCATTTGATTACCTCCGATAGGTGTATGCATGAGTCAGAGCATCGGTCGATAGGACCGTTGTTGTCTTGTTCTTCAGCACAGATGTGTTTCGTGAGTTAGTTGCTAGAGCCATGATATTTCACAAGGAATACTGCTCAGAATCAGTATATATAGCGGAGCCACGATTTGGGGTCACAAGATGAAGTCACAACATGTGACTATCATGATGCATCTGGATTAAGGGTGAATGACTAAATGGAGGATATAACGGTTTCAGGGATTGTCACACGTAGACAAGATAACTATGTCATTACCGCAGATGATGGGACCGAATACATACTCTCAGCAATCATGCCTTGGGAAGCCTTGCCACCTGATTTCGGATCTGGCGATTATGCTCTTCATGTAGGGAAACGTATGATTGCAACAGGTTCCACTGATGGTCAGACAATTTGGAGGGCTGTGCTCATAGATTTATATGATTCAGAGAATTGACTCCCAATCTCTTAAAGAAAAATGAAAGAAAATGGTGATGGGCGCTACTCTAGTAGGCCCAAATCGATCTGGCTCATCAAGGAGTTTTAGAGCTTGAGCTCTTCTTCGCTCTTCCAGAGACCATGAATGTTACAATATGATGTAGCCATCAGTGTACCTGACTTATTGATTTTAAATACGAACTGAGCCACTGGCTCAGCATAGACTCCGCTTGTATCAGGACCTTGAGCCGATGCACCGTGTGAATCGAATGTTGCGTAACCAATCTCGTATGGAAACTTATCTCCCTCTGGCCAGAAGAAGAGGTCCAACCACTTGATATGGTGGGCTGTTGTATTAGGGTGTGCAATTTCCTTACCAACTGAAACCACCACAGTTGCTTTTCCATCTTCCACCTTCTTAATCTCAATCACAGGTACATGTTTCTCACTCTTCCAATCTGCAGTCTGTATCCATTTTTTTGACATTCTTCCCGACCTCAATATTCTCAGTGTCACAGTCTATTCATCAGACTGCGCACACTTTAGTTTTATCACGCATTTGTTAAAAAAGTGCGGATGTGCCCATTGTGGACCATTAAATTAACAAACTGTACATGTAAGCTCAAAGTTATATGCTTCCTGTTTTGCCGGACCCATGTCGGTGATGTGGAAGGTGATTGAAGAATGGAGATGGAGTACTTTCGTCCTGCTGGGAAGAACACTGCGATTAATATAGCTCTGCTTGGAATATTGACAGCCCTCGCCACAGTGGCGACCATTGCAATTGCAATTCCCTACCCAGTCACCAGTGGATACTTCAATCTCGGTGACACTGTTGTGATGCTTGGTGGCCTTTTACTGGGACCTATTGGTGGCTTCATTGTTGGGGGAGTGGGTTCCGCCATTGCTGATATGATTGTAGCCCCAATCTATGCTCCCATCACACTCATCGTGAAAGGACTGGAAGGCATGGCTGTTGGGTACTTCAGCTCAAAAACAAGAGAGTATGTCCGACTGAGCAGATGGGATATCACAGGTGTTGTTGTAGGATCCATCATCATGCTCTTGGGTTACTTGATTGGTGAAATATTACTCTGGGGATTTGGCGCAGCTTTTGCCGAGTTGATTGCTGTAAATCTTGCACAGGTGACTGCAGGGGCTATCGTCACTCTACTCATCGGTCCAAGAATTCGCTCATACCTGCGTGGAATTAACTATATGGAGCCTGAAACCTCCTCAGAATCAATTAATGAATAGAAATACAGACCTATACTGCTTGAAGTCGGAATCGTTTTTTAGGATGTAACACCATCGGAACATGTGGTCATCAAGGACCATAGCTATAACTTAAAGAAAAGGGACGCCCGGATATGATTGATCGACAAAAGTTGAAGATAGATGCTACTCGTCTGAAAGAAATCAATGATTTTCTACTTCGTGATGATAATCCCCTAGTTAATGATCTTCTCAAAGTGATTGAGAAACATGGTGGTGTACATGAGATAAACAAGAAAGCAGGGGAGGCAAGAAAACTAGAAACACTCCTTTCAAAATTAGAAACAAAAGATACTGAATATGTGAAAGCCCTCACTTGGTTGCAAGAACAACGTGATGATGACGCATTCATCTCCATACCTGAATATCGGCGCAAAATCATCGGGAACAAAGATGACAGCACAAAATTTGATCAAAGCTTTGCAGTCACCCTAGAGATAAGTGCATGTCAATATTTTCCATGGCTTATTGAGGAAGCCAAGCAAGCAATCAAGAACCAAGAACTCATGCCTGGTCGATTCATCCGTGTTCGAAATATGGCTGAACAGACTGCAGACCATCAGGTTCTCGCCTTTGCTGCAGGTATGCAGATTGTCGGAGCCTCCTATGTAGAAACTCTTGATACAAAGGGGACGTTTCCAGGAGCGGATGGTGCCCCAGTCAACGTGCATCTAGGTGGTCCGGATACAATCACAGGATACTTTGGTGGTGTAGGAATGCCAAACCGATTCCCTATCAGGTGGGCAGATGAATATCTGAACTACTACACAAATTATGGTATTAAACAAGTCCTTAACATCAATCCAGGAAGTGTATTGGTTGGATACATGATGCACAAACTTGGGATTGATATGGAGTTCAAGATCTCGGTCTACATGGGAAATGATAATCCATACGCTTGTCTTTGGACTCTCCTGACCGCGAAGCTGTTCAGCCGAGATGATGGGACGAGTCCACTGATAGGCTTTAACCTCTCAAACAGTGTAGACAATGAAACAATCGAACTAGCAGCTTACATTCGTGAAAACTTTGGTTTTGAGGATGTAGTCAGAATTGAACACCATATTACTGAAACATACAAACATATCGTTAGACAGCCATATGACAGACTGCCCGAACTCCTTGAGATTGCGGATCATGTGAAGAACATAAGTGCCAAGCATGAGGGTGCAGTTCCTGAGATCGATGCAACAAGAGATTATCCAAGTGACATACTCGATTATTTCAGAACAAAAGAGGACATCATTAAACAGGGCCACATGCCACTGAACCTGCGAAACTACTTGGACAAACACCATGCACTAAATAGAACTGCGGAGGAACTGACCAAGCGTGGTCTAACGTTCATAGCCGCCCAAAAATTGCATAAGATGTGAAACTAGAAGGTGGGAGAGCCTACCTTAGGCTCTCTCACATGTCTGGCTGGAATACCTCATCATACATGTTCTGTAGCCGCGTCTTGTGAGCTTCTTCCTCTTTTGCCAAGGTTTCAAAGACAGTTCTGTGTGCCGCATTTCCTGTCAGCTCAGATAATGCCTTGTAGAAGCTGTTTGCAGCAGCTTCCCTCTTAATCGCCACTATCAACACATCCTGAGGTGATGATGAGGGTCGAAGTGGGATGTCTACCAAGTACTGGTCCAAGTCCAGTTTCTCCACCTCTGCAACAGTGCTACAGGTGAAGGTATCACACACACCTCCCTTGAGAGCTGCTTCGAGTTTCTGTTTGTGAATGACCTCTTGACTTGCAAGGTCTTTGAGTAACTTGGCAGATGCTTTCAGTTCCGAATCCTTAGATGCTTTCATGTAGAAATCATGCGCTTCTTCCTCCCTCTTTATAGCAAGGGAGACCAATTTCTCAAAAGTCTGTTGTACGGTTACCAATGATGTTCCCCAAATTTTGCATTATGAAAGCTCGTATTAAGCTTGATGATAGACCTCGTAGCTCCTTGTCCAGCTATAACAAAGTACTTTCTCCAAAATAGCCTACTTCTTCCTACCTAATCCATCCTGAGGTGATATCTCCCTCATTCCAGATGGTAGATACTTGTGCAGTGCCTTGGGTATCTCCACGCTCCCATCTTCTCTCTGATAGTTCTCGATTATTGCCACCATAGTCCTCGGATTTGCCATCATTGTACTGTTTAGTGTATGGAGAAATGCCTTCTCAGTACCACCTTTCTTCAGACGGTACTTCATGTTGAGTCTCGTTGCTTGATAGGCAGTACAGTTACTGCATGAACCCCCCTCTCTATACTTCTGCTGTCCTGGAAACCAGAACTCGAGGTCGTATTTCTTTGCTGCAACAATGCCAATTTCTCCTGTGCATGCATTGACTATTCGATATGGGAGCTTCAAAGCTTGAACGAAATCTTCCTCGTTCTTTATGAGTTCCTCATGAATGCCCCACGAGTCTTCAGGCAAACTGAACACAAACTGCTCCACCTTGTTGAACTGATGCACCCTGAAGATGCCCTTGGTGTCTTTTCCATGTGAACCAGCTTCTTTTCTGAAACATGCACTCACGCCAGCGAGTTTGAGGGGAAGGTCTGTTGGTTCGAAAATCTCTCCCATGTACATTCCCGCCATCGGGTGTTCAGAGGTCGCAATAAGGTAGAGGTCTTCTCCTTCTATCTTGTACATGACATTTTCAAAATCTGCGAGATCAGTAACCCCTTCATAGGGTTCCCTTCTCATCATGAATGGGGGATATACTGGACTGTACCCCCGTTTGATGAGCATCTCGAGTGCCATCTGTTGCATAGCAATATCTAACAGAACTAGCTCATTCTTCAGATAGTAGAACCTTGAACCTGCAAGTCTTGCCGCCCTAGGGATATCTCCAATATCTAATGTTTCAAGCAAGTCAACATGACTCTGTACTTCGAATGAGAATTCAGGTTTCCCACCCCACTCCTTCACAACTTCATTGTCTTCCTCATCCACTCCATACGGTACACTCTCGTGGAGAATATTGGGTATACTCATCTGGATACGCTTTATCTCTAGTTCGTTCTCAGCTGTTTCAGTTTCGACAGCGAGGATTCTTGCATTTACAGCATTCACTCTCTTGACAAGCTTTGAGTCATCCTGTCCTGCTTTCTTCAGTTCACCAATCTCTCTTGATAGCTTGTTCCTCTGAGTTCTGAGGTCCTGGATATCTCTTTTCAGTGCCCTCGTGCGCTCGTCAAGATTGAGTAGATGGTCAAACTCCTTGAGTTTCTCAGTGTCTCTTCGGAGCTTGAGATTATCTCGGATCAGGTCGATGTTGTCTCGAATGAATCGAATATCTAACATTGGATGAATCACCTGTCAAGGCTATGCAGTGTGAATGAATTCATAGGACAGATAAGTCGTTTCCTACAGAAGATGAATGCTATTGCATCAATCAAGCTTAGCAGATGGGCATAACATATTCAGGGTACAGGCATTACACTTTGGATTCCGTGACTTGCAGGTTTGTCTACCATGAGCACCGATCAATCTCGCATAGTCGTTCCATATATTGCGTGGAAGTAGCTGCATAAGGTCCTTCTCTATTTTTTGGGGATTTTGGTCATGGTCGCTCAATCCGAGACGAAGAGTCACACGCATGACATGGGTATCCACAACAACCCCCTCACTCAGTCCGAATACGACTGATAGAATCACATTTGCAGTCTTTCTACTTACACCCGGAAATGATGTGAGCTCTTCCATAGTGCGAGGAACATTTCCTTTGAACCTGTCAACCAGTAATCGAGAAGTACCAATGATGTAGCCCGCTTTTTTATTATAGGCGCCAAGTGGTCGAATGACCTTACCAATCTCATCAGGATCTGCTTCTGCCATCTTGTCGGGAGTTGGGTACTTTTTAAAGAGCACAGGTGTTACCTTGTTCACACCAGCATCCGTCGCACGTGCTGAGAGAATGGTCGCTATCAGCATCTGAAACGGGCTCTGATAGTTCAGATAGGTGGCAGGTGCATCAGGGTAGGTTTTGTTAAGAATATTGACTATCCTTACTGACTTCTCGCTTAGACTCATCATTTTCGTCGTCCTATTTGCCTTTGTCAAATACGTCGTCTTTCACTAGACCCCTGGCTGCAATCCATCCAAGTATTATGATGTTTATCATAAGCACAATAACAAACAGATACCCTTGGTACAAGAATTCGAATACAAAACCTCCTATCGATGGTCCAATTGATGCAAGCAGGTAGACAATAAACCAGAATACACTGAGTATCTTTGAGGTGTCTTTCCTTGGGAGGTTCTTCTGAATTATTATGAGTATTAACACAGTCCAAACAGCGTCATTTGCTGATTTGAGTACTATAGCAAGAAACGGTGTTGAGAAAATAACACTAAGACCAGTGAATACAGATTCAGCATGAGTGAGTAGGAAGTTTGGAGCCCAGAAGGGGAAGATAGGTGCAATCAAAAGGAGTAATGAGCTGATGGGCATGATGCCATAGACCACTAGTGCGGTTTTCTTTTCGCCTTTCCTGTCAGACATCCTCCCAGTTGCCAGCATCATAGGTACTGAAATTAAAATAGTGGCAATGCTCATTAGAGCCAGTCCAGTTATCTCGATGCCCACTTGCTGATAGATGTAGATGTAAGCACCAAATCTGAATAGCGAATCACTCAGTGAGTCGAGTACGACAATGGCAATCATGCCGGGAACCGCTTTGAAAAGCAGCTCTGTAGCTCTCTTGTTTTCCTGAATGAAGTCACGGAAGAGTGATACGCCCTTTCGTTTGTTCTCTGGAACACTTCCTTCAAGAAACAAAGATCTCACGATAGTACAGATGACCAAGAACAGACCCCCAGTCAAGAACATCAGTTGAAGACTAGTTTTAAATCCCAAAGATGGTATCAGAATAACAAAGACACCGAGAGTGATTATTCCTAAAAATCCACCAGCGCTAAAAAGCGATATTCCCAGTCCAGCATGCCTTTTGGGAATGTTGTCCATGATGAATGCAGTCGATCCTCCCTTGAAAATATCCATTGCTGAGAAGAACAAAAACGCGATGAAAATCCATGTGAACTCATCAGAAATTCCCATGATTATATTGTAAATCGCCATCATGAACATGGCTATGACTGAGAGATATTTCCTGTTAGAAACATCACCAACATAGCCTCCCACAAAACGTGATATTGCAGAGAGAGCACTTGAGAAGGAGAGCACTCCTCCAATTAATAAAATATCCCAGCTCAACTCTTCAAGAAGATAGAGATTGAGAAATAGTCCCATATAGCTAAATGCAGTGAATACCCAAGATGTTGCTAGATAAACAGAATAATTCCGCCAAGAGAAGATTGTCCTAAGGGAAATCATCAAGCTTGGCTTGTCCTCTCTAACCTCAACCAGTCTTTCTTCGATATCATCGAGTTTCTCTCTGATTTGGCTGAGTCTTTCTTTCTCAGAGAGAAGGTCCCATTCAAGCCTAGAGGGTTCATCAGCCAATTCACAGTCGCTCCTTTCTTCAGAATGTTGGATGATTTTCACTACTCACTAGTCTCCAAACTGGTTGAAATGTGTAGTGCCGTTCCAACTAAGATTCATCCAGGTCTGCTTTCGGATTGAATTCTTAACGGCATTAGAACAAGTAGAAGTACTTACTGAGGCTATATAGAGGCCTCACTTTTCATACATGCTGTACTGATTGTACTACGCCGGGGTAGCCTTGACGACCCCGGTAATACGCCGGGTCCATTGCATTCACCGTGGCTACTACTCGAACACTAGCACCTTAATGTCGCCGTCCGCTGTTGGGATGGCCATGATTTTCTGTGTGCCGATGTCCGCTGTAACCACGAGAGTTTCTGGTGGAGCATTTGCAAAGATCAGATTTCTTACTGCTAGCTCGAGGTTCACGGCAACGAGTCTGACAGTTTCTGAATCAGTGAATGGGTCCACCTCACGTCCGTTATCGGGCGTGGTGATATCTCCGAATACTGGTTCGATTCTTTGTGTTCGTATCATTTTTCATTTTTCCTCCATTACGGGTTTACCGTCTTTTTTCATTCTTACCAAGGTTCAGGTAAAGGCTTGCCAACTTCTGGATGCATTCTTTTTTCTCTCTCCTCGTTTTTTGTTAGTTCTCTTTTCTATCTCAAAGGTCGGCCTTGGATTCTTCCCCAGACCATGTTCTTTTGGGGGATGGTTCCGGGGTCCAATTCTCCTTCGTTGTAGATTCTCTCTTTGACTCTCACACTGCAGAGAATGACAAGAATCCATACCAACCGTGCCAGCAACGATTCATTTCAACTGACGTGCCTGCCTGCGATACCTATGTCTAGTCATCAAACCTGATGTTGACTAGAATGGACTAGGATCTTCGCATGGCGGCTGCACAACAGTAGAAATGCCGCGCACAACACCGATTGATAGCAACTCCAATGCTGCACGATTCTTAGTCATGCTCTCGTATAGAGTCCTCATCCGGTCAGTGCTAATCGTCTTCACCTCCTTCGTCGCTGGTAGTTGATATGGTGGATTCACTTGATACTCTATAGCAAGTGTTTGCTATGGGCTTTCGTTTCATAGCTGGTCACCTACCTTAGACTAACTAGGAAGATAGATACGACTGACAAAGTCAGTGTTACCTAACTTCTGAGCTCAGTCTGCAGTGTGAATCCAAGAGAATGATTAGGAAACTGATATAATAAGGGAGTGTTGCGCAGAGAACCACTTCTAGTAAGGCTCTTAGCACTATTTCTGGGCATTATTGAGAATATCATCAAAAAATCTCACTCAAACTAGTACGGTATCAATACAAACTGGACTAACGCCACATTCATAACTAAACAATTGGCCATAATACTTGGGTAATCTCGTGACAATATCCAATCCTCTTGGTCGAAGTGAACTGCGGTTGCTGAATAGACTTGCAATTGCTCCATCGCTGAGGCAATCCGCACTGGCTCACGAACTTGGGGTGACAAGGTCTGCTATAAATCAGCTCTGGAAGAAACTTGAGGATGAATACGGACTTTCTATTCGTGGGAACATGGATTATGGTCAATTTGGACTTCGCCTTGTATTTGGTTGGGCTGAGGCTACAGGAGTATCTGATGTGTTAACAAAGTTCTCTCGATGGTTGAAATCCAATCCTCTTGTGACAAGAATGACCAAATCTATCATGTCATCGACCTTGGGTGAGGTGCTATATTTCGAGGCAATCATGCCACTTGATCAGAGATACTCATGGTTTCTGAAACAACTTGATCGATTTAGGAAACGGCCATATAGCCTCATCATTAAGTCTGGTGAAGCTAAAAGTATCTCTCACCACTTGAACTTGGCTCTTTTCAATGGTACCAGCTGGTCCTTCAGCCATGACTTCAGGCTTCTTGCCACCATTGATGCAGCAAAGGGGTATGTTGACGTACTCCCCGCTGTAGCCACCGTTGAACAAAGTAAAGGGGCCAATCTCGTGGAAGAGGAGATCATAACAGCTGCCGCAATTGAATCTGACTATTTCATGACAGCAACTGGACTTGCACGAAGATTCACTGATTTAGGTCTTGAACCTCATGCAGGAAGAACACTAAGACGATGGATTGCATCAATACGGAGAAACACAGCTCTTCCATATGTCAATCTCACCAATATTGGACTTCCACAGAAACTTATTGTCTGTATCAAAACCGAAGATGAGAAGTCTCCACTCTCACGAGTGCTTCATGCACAGGCAAGCACTTTTCCTAAAGCTCGGGTGGTTTCAGGCTCCCTATTGACGGTACTTGACTTGGAAGCCCCAAAAACTGTAGACTGGTTGACCATGACACAAATTCTTACTAATCTTGCAGGTAACACTTCAGAGATATGCACATTTATAGCAGACCGTAATGAGATTGGAAAAGGACTTGAGAGTGTGCTGTCATCAATTACATCACGCACATCCTCTAGAGATTATAAACGTCGGCGTTGAAAGGAATTGGATAACATTCGTATGGGACTAAAAGACTCACCTTCCCGCAAGAACAAACCAATTGACATAGAGACGCCGTATGATGACCTGTTTCCAGAAGTCAACGAGCCCTCAGTGCAATTCTATCTGGATGCGATGAGAATCTATCTGGGAATCTGTGCAGGTTCAGTTTCAATGGATGATGCCTTGGAAGCTGTTGAGAACCTGAAGTCGAATCCAGAGTATGTGTCCTATCCAACTAATCCGACCATTGTTCCTATCAATGAAGGATTCAAAAATAAGGTCATAGAGAACCTAAAGACTCTAAGTAAGTTCAACCTATTAACAAGAGACTCTGTAAGGTCTGCTTATACGTTTGCTTTTCTTATGGAGGAAACTCCCATCACAAAAACTGACTTTGATGTTCTCAAGGTTCTCGCAATCAATCCAACTATCTCCTTGGTAAACGCTTCAGAAATCCTACAGATGGCGCCTCGAACCATTGCCAGATCCCTAGACCGACTTCGTGACCGTCATCTTGTAAGGTTCAGTGCAATATTGGATTATACTGCATTCAACATTCAGTCCGTGATGCTTTTTTTCACACTTCGAGATGATATCGACTGGGCCGAGGTAGAACAAGGCTTTTCGAATTATGGGTTCACAAAGAGCCTTCTAAAGACGACAATGACTGATCTTGGATATGCAAGTTTTATGATACCGAACATCGATCGAAATCTAGCTGCCTTTCATGATTCAATCAGGTCTGTTTCAAAGACATACTTTGACTACTCAAGCCTCCACTATCAGAAAGGTTCAGGGGCACGATCAAACCTCTCCTTGTTTGAGGATGGAACTTGGAGGCTTGCTGAGGTTGTAGATTCTCCATTTGAAGATCCCGCTCATGATATCGACAAACTACCAGTCTTGTTGATCTGCAAGGGTATGCAACCTGAGTTTGGCGCAAGTGAACTGGCTGTTGGAGCGCAGATGCAACTGAATGTTAGAGCACCGCCAAGTAAAATCAGTATGAACCTATCCACACTAGGGTGGGATATTGATGCCCGGCGAGTAGCTCAGGTCATTCACAAGCTCAACAACCGCTCACTCATTCTTCCTTATGTTTTAGTTTCTGGACTTGGTCTGACCTCGAACTTCTGCTTTGAAATTGTATGCAACGAAGCATGGAGAGACCGCATTCTCTCGACGATTGTCACGTTTCCCTGGACAATGTACTATCTCTCGCCCCGTGGCATCATTGTCTGGACAAGTGTACCTGCAAATCACCAGGTAGAGTATTATCAGGTGTTTCGAGCTCTCCAACAGATGAGTGGGGTTGATGTTGTACAACCAATCATGACTATCAGTCAGAGTGGTTCGAGATCTACCATCGATTTAACCCGAAATTGGGAATATGATGGTGGAGTTTGGAATGTGAGTCCAGAAGAGGTAGATCTCAGCCAATATCTTCCACCATGACAAAATCACAGAGCTGCTCTGATTTTCACCAAGTCCTCCACACCATCTCGCGTTACTCCCTGAGGTGGCCCGAAAACCATCTGAGAAACACCAAGTCTCTCGAGAGTTTCTGTATAATTAATCAGTTGATCGCTAGTCCCACAAAAGGCAAATCTCTGCAGAATCTCATCTCCCAGTGATTTGATGACTTCGAGGTTAATTTTTCCTCGTTCTTTCACCATCCGTTTTGCCCGCTCAATATGGTCCTGAAAACCAAACAATCGAGCCACCGTACTATTGAGACCAATAGCGACCATTGCAGCAGAAACAGCCACTCCCTGATCTCTCTCGAACTCTCGACAGTTTCCAACAAATGTTGGTGGAAATACACCAATTTGGAAGTCCTTTGGGGGTTGGTTTCCCTTTCTGAGCTGGTCCAATGCCCATTGGATCAACTGAAGGTCAGAGTAATTCAATAGTACCCCGTCTGCCTTCAGAGACCCTCTGATCATGGCTGGACCTTGTGCTCCTAGAAAGGTTGAACATCTATACCCTCCCTCTCTGAGTTCATTCCTTATTCTAACGAGTGAACCAATAGTCTGGCCAACCACCTGTTTTCCAGATTGAATTACTCCTATATTGGTCAGGGCATACCTATCTCCTGGTCCAAGGAGCAAGTCAAAGCGTTCACCGAAGCTGTCAATCAATGTTGACATGAACTGGACAATCTGGGTTGTAGAATAGAGAATTGGGCTCACCAAACCAACTCCAATCCTACATGAAGATGTGCTCTCCGCGATTGCAGCTGCCACTGCTGGTGCATACCTGATGGTTGGAAAGTCTGTTACCCATATCTGCTCAAGACCGTCAGTATCCACAACCATTGCCTTTCGTAAGGTTTCTGATAATGTATTTCTGACATTGAGAGCCACTCCCCATCTCATGTTACAACCCTCCTGGAAGCATTTTCTTCAAATAGCTCGACTAAGGCTTCTCTCCATTCTCCGGAGAAGGGTGGGCCAATGACAACTTCTGTTGCTCCAATCGATGCCACATCGTCAAATCGATCAACCATATGATTCTTTGTGCCACTTATTGAGAAGATGTCTAGTAATTCATCATCAACAAACTTCGCTCCCTCTTTAGGGCTAGACGCCGCTACGGTTTCACGGATTTTGTTAACCTTCTCACGGTCTACTGTGAGCATATCAAGGACCGGATCAGGTGTATCTGCAATCACTAAGGCGACAACCCTACGAGCAACCCTTTCCTTTATTCCCTTAAAGGTTGGAATCGTGGGCACCCAGACTACTTTCTCTATATCATGTATATTTCTTCCAGCTTGTTCGGCTGAAGAATTAACTGTCTTAATTGCATAACGAAGGTAGTCGAATGGTCCTGAAAGAATCACTCCATTGGCAATCTTTCCTGTCAATTTCAACATCTGTGGACCTCGAACACCCAAAAAGATAGGAATGTCAGTCTTTCGCTCTTGTCCCAAATCATACCCTCGTAGTGCGAACACCTCGCTCGTTGCATCAATAGTATCTCCAGCCCACAAGCTCCTGAGAGTTTCAACCGAGTTCCTAAGTTCAGTAACAGGCTTTTTGATTTTTATTCCATGCCTCTCCAAGTCCTGGATACCACCAATCCCAAGACCAAATGCGAACCGTCCATTGCCAATTTCATCGAGAGTCAAGCCTACGCGAGCAAGCGTTGATATATTGTGAACAGTCACTGGGATGATACCAGTTCCAACACGTACGTTCTTTGTTTGTACTAGAGTCGCAGCTGTAAGCACAAAAGCTTCCTGTCCGAGTGCAATGTCCTCACCTACCCAGACAGTCTTCGCCCCGAGAGAGTCTGCGTTTTTCGCAATCCATCCTGTTGCAGAAACGTTCATGTGTGTGGTAATGCCAATGCTTACTCCGTATGAGCCACTCATTTTAATCAAATCAACTCTTTCCAATACCACTCCTTCTCAAATATCCAGCTTTTGATAGGGGATATCTATTTTTGTGTGTGCGAATAGACTGACGTGATGTGATTACATTGGCACGTATTGTCTGGGGAATCACAGGCTCTGGTGACCTTGTGTACGAGATCATTAATGCCATGAAGGAGTTAGAGGAAAATGAGAAAATTCACCTCACAGTCATAATCTCCAAAGCCGGAGAACAGATGCTCAGACTCTATGGCCTCTGGGATGAACTAAATGCCTCCTTTTCAAAGGTTCTGAAGGAGTCCAATGCCAATGTGCCTTTCATCGCAGGACCTCTTCAATTAGGTAAGTATGATGCCTTAGTTGTTGCACCTCTGACAGCTAACTCCACTGCAAAAGTTGCACACGGCATTGCAGACACACTAATTACGAATGCCATTGCACAGACTCTGAAAGGAAACACGCCAGTTTTCCTATTTCCTGTGGACCAAGTGGATGAAGTGGTTGAAACTGTTGGACCAAACGGTGAGAAGTTTTCAATCAAACCACGTAGAATTGATCTAGAAAATGTCAGACGTCTTAGAGAGATGGAGCGGGTCACAGTAGTTAGTTCGCCTCTTGAGATTCCACGCATGATTACAGGCCTCCTCAAAAAATTGTGAGGAATTTGAATGCGAACTCCTGGACAGAGAGAATCTCTTGTTAGAACGAAAGTAATAAAATGGTATGCTACCCACGGTCGAAGCTTTCCGTGGAGGACTACAAAGGATCCCTATACCATTCTCATTGCTGAGATGCTTCTACGTAGAACGACCGCCATTGCAGTGTTAAGAGTCTTCAACGACTTCATGGCACGTTTCGAAACTCCAGAGCGTCTTGCCAAAGCCAGAGAATCAGATATTACCAGGGCTCTAACCTCTTTGGGGCTTCAGTCCGTCAGAGCAAAGCAACTGAGAAAGACAGCAGCAATCATTGTTAAGGAATATCATGGCAAGATACCCGCTTCCCATGATGCGCTCAAGTCACTTCCTGGGGTTGGTTCCTACATAGCCTCCGCAGTCATGAATTTTGCATATGGCTATGCTGTACCCCTGGTTGATGGTAATGTGATTCACTTCATCTCTCGAGTTTTTGGGGTCTACTTTTCCGGACCTTCTGATGAAAGAGCTTGGGACTTCATGACCAAGTTTGGAGCCTCACACAAGGCGGAACTATATTGGGGAATCATAGACCTAGTCGCAACACTCTGCTTGAAACGATATCCTCGGTGTCCCTATTGCCCCCTATCAGAGGTATGTGACTGGTCTATGAAAGACTGAAGAGATCAGTCCAGGTCTGGAATTCCAATCTCGATTGAGAGGTGTTCCCCACAAGGACATGTGGCACTAATTGGGTAGCTATCAGGTGTATCAATACTAATTGTTGCTCCCTGAATTGCTGCTTTGTCAATCAATGCTTGCATATTATGGACCATGTACCTGGCAAAGCCCCCCACAAGATCTGGAATTGATATATCATTGATCCAATACACATATCGAGTACAACTGGGGCAATGGCTAACAAGAATGTGTGTTCCATCGCCGCAGTTGGAGCAGATGAGATTTGTATGGTGATATTCTGGTGCTTTTGGCATAGGGAGGTTTACACTATTCTCTCCCCCACATCGGTAGCAAAAATAACTGAACTCCTGATCCATGGCTAATTGACCTCTCTTTTGCTTCTCAATCGATTAGGACTCGGTAGGTCGTAATCTAATACTATTAGAAAATTGTTCTGTGGTTCTAATAAGGCTGAGCCCTTACCATACTTAGGATGTGATTATAGATGTTAGTACAGCAACAGAACACGAAATTGATGTCCCTATTACTTGTGTTCCTCACCGAGAATTATGCGACTGAAATGCGACGGTGCAATGTCTGCGACAATACGACTCCCAGATTCGAAAGATGTTTTTTCATAGGTGGTCAATGGGTATGTGTTGACTGCGTACTCTCACGGCTGAATGGTTTTCCCTATCCATGTTAACTTCTACTTGACCGAACAGTGTAAAAGTAGGTAGTCGATTCTGAATTTCATTAGGTGATTCCATGAAGACACGAATTCAACCTCATCTTAGAGTCGGAGATGGAGATGTAGAGAAGCATGTTGTTATCACAGGTAATCCTGATCGCGTTCCTGTGATTGCCTCCAGATTGAAGGATTCCGAGGAAGTATCACGATATCGTGGACTTGTCACTTATCGTGCTTATACACCAAAAGGGATTCCTATTACAATCTCTGGCACTGGTATGGGCGTCGCGTCAACTCACATATGCATAGAGGAACTGGCGAAGCTCGGTTGTGAGGTGATAATTCGTCTTGGAAGTTGCGGAGGAATTGACCCATCAGTAGATGTAGGCGATGTGGTGGTCCCAATCGCATGTGTACGCGATGAACGAGCGAGTATGAATTATGCCCCCATGGAATATCCTGCAGTCGCCTCCCCTAGATGGTATCTTGCGTTGTATGAAAGTATACTACAACTCCTCCCCCACGACCGTGTACATACAGGGATTAACTGGACTTCAGATATCTACTACGTAAATCCCGAACTAAACCAACTTGACCTTTGGACTCGGGCTAGGGTAAAGAGCGTTGAAATGGAAGCGTCACTCCTTTTCACATTTGCCCAAACGCGTGGCTTGGATGCCGCAGCAATTCTCTCATGCGATGGTAATCTTCACGGTGCTCAGAAAACGGAGCAGTCGCATGAGGGAGAAGAAACTGGAGAGCAGGACCCCCTCCTTGTTGAGGCAATTGCAAAGTCACTCGATGCTCTTGTCATGGCAATCGAGAGAATGGAAGAAGAATAGTTGTGATGCAAGGATTGCTGGGGACTACATTGTCCTCAGCTGAACAGGTTTTTAGTGGTGTTTTACACTAATGGGAACATTATGCAGGAGTCCGGTGTTCGCGATGGTGTTCTAAATAATACTCACTCACGCATCACGCTACGCCACCTTGAGAAGGTCAGTAATCCCAAATCAATACACGGTATCTATCCCTATCGTGGAAAGATGTCTGCATTGGATGCAGCCCATGTCATCTCTCAGCTACCATCAACTGCTTTTCTTCTTGACCCATTTTGTGGAACTGGTACAATTGTATATGAAGCACAGGCACATGGTATGAGGGCTATTGGTGTTGACAAAAATCCCCTTGCCTGTGTAATTGCTAGGGGGAAGACCGAACCAATTGATAAGAAACACACAATGAAAAAACTCTCGTCTGCAATCTCTGCTGCCAAGTCTCAAGACGATGTGCCCGGGATGCCCATCTCTCCCGCAAGGTATTTTCATCCAGATACAGCAGACGAAATCATGAGGATGCTACAGGTTTCAGATGATTTCTCTCCATATCTACTCTCATCTCTCTATGGATCAATTTGCGTGGCAGCTCGAGCTTGTAATGGTTGGTTATGGACATCAACATCTATTGGTCGTATTAACAAACCCTTACGAAGGATTGACTTCTACTCAACTCTCCTCAGAAAGGCGAGAAAGCACATAGGATTCGTGAATACTGAAAGTCCTCCAGCAAGGATACATGACTATGACGCACGTAGGCTTCCTGAAATCATTGAGGAGAACTCCATAGATGTCGTATATACAAGCCCACCCTATTTCGATGCTTTAGACTACACCAACTACTACTCTAAAATCGTTCTTGAAATCGTTGGCATAGACAGGGCATCAGTACGCAAGGACCTGATTCAGAGATACTCGACCTACAGAGAGGACATGAGGAATGCACTGACTGCAATTGATGCTGTGGTACACGACAACTCCCTCATTATTTTCATAGTTGGAGACCGTAGGGTACATGGGAAATTAATTCGGGGATTTGAGTTCTTCACAGAGATTGCACCATGGGACTCTCCGTATGTTGTTGAACGAGAATATACTGATACAGCAAGTGGTCTGTGGGACAAGATCAATAAGACACAGAGGAAGGAGCAGATCCTAGTCTGGGACCTTGCTAATGGGGGATAGAGTCAGGATGACACACCACTTGGTTGTGATTGGCGATAGCACAAACATGAAGGAAGTAGATGACTCATCTGTACACCTTGTGGTTACCTCTCCACCATACTGGAAGCTGAAGGACTATGGCACGCCTGAGGATATTGGACGAAGGTCTGAAACTTACGATGATTATCTTGCATCCATCTGTACAGTCTTTCGTGAATGCGTGAGGAAACTAGTGCCCGATGGCAAGCTCATCATTAACATCATGCCCATTCTTCTGACTGGAAAAAACACAAAGTTCAAGCGAAGAGTCACAAAGACCGTCTTGCCTGATCTTGAGGCGTTCATGACCTCTCTTGGGAACATGTACTTCCACTCTTTGTATATCTGGGACAAGCGGAAGGCAGTCCGGTTCAGTTCTTGGGGGTCTTATCCTCATCCTCCTAATCTTCTTTCAACCTATCCATATGAGTGGATTATTGTTTTTTCAAAGAGTGGAAGGAGACCCACTGTTGACAGAAAAACCAAAGAGGCATCCTCGATCACTCATAATGAGTTCACAGAGTGGGTTCAGAATTCAATCTGGGATTTCCAGACAGCTTCTGCCACCCAGGAAAACCATCCGGCACCATTTCCAGAAGAGCTACCCCGAAGATGCATACGACTGTACTCCTTTGTTGGTGACACAATCCTTGACCCATTTGCTGGGACAGGGACAACACTCAAAGTTGCTCGGGAACTTGGTCGCAATTCTATTGGCTATGAGATTAATCCTGAATATGAACCATTGATTAGAGAAAAGATAGGGGCTACTTCGCAGAGCAATGTAGACACCTTTGAATTTATCAAGCACTCGGGCTAAACCTAATTAGTGTCCATCTTTCATTGAACGCATCTGGTTGAGGCGATCATGACCCACATAAGGGCACAATTACCCAAGGGAGGCTCAAGATACCTTTGACATACGATGTCATTGTGGTTGGCGCAGGTCCTGCTGGTTCAATCGCGGCGCATGACTGTGCAAGACAAGGCCTCAAGACATTGCTGCTGGAGAGGTGTTCCCTGCCCAGAGAGAAGCCCTGTGGTGGTGCAGTGATGTATCGAGGTCTCCGCCTGCTTGATGGAAAAATCCCTCGAAGACTTGTCGAACAGCGGATATATGGTCTCAGATTTCTCCTGCCTGATAATGAAATTGCAGAGTTTGCTTCAGACAAACTGATTGGAATCACGGTCTTTCGTGATAGGTTTGATGAGTTTCTTGCTAGACGCGCCAGTGCTGCAGGGGCAGAGCTTGTTGAGAATGCACGAGTTGTAGATGCAGTCGTTTCATCCGAGTCTGCAAATGTTCGACTTGCTGATGAAAGGACATTTAGCTCAAAATATCTTATCGGAGCAGATGGGGTCAACTCTGTAGTAAGTCGAGCCCTAGGGCTGAGACCAAGAAGAAAGGAGCTAACAAAAGTTGGTCTTGGAATGGAGGCTGACTTTCATGTTGGTGAGGAAGGTGTCTTACAAGCCACTCATGGCAATCCATCCATTCTTGAGCTGTGTCCTGTTGAGGGTAGAGTAGGTTATGGCTGGGTCTTTCCAAAAAGGGAACATCTTGCCATTGGCATTGCAGGTGCTGGTGTTCATATGCGTGCCCTCAGACCACAGTTTGACCTTTTCTATAGAGGTGTTGAGAAACGACTAGGCATCCCATTGAATCTTGAGAAACGACGTGCGTTCTTTCTCGGAGGAGATGGTCTCGGCAGCAAGAATGTGGCAAACCGTGCAATACTCATTGGGGACGCAGCTGGCTTTGTAGACCCGCTAATGGGTGAAGGGATTGCCTATGCAATGAAATCTGGGGAATTTGCTGCGTCCATCATCAACAAGGCATACAATGAAGACCGATATGATGAAGAAATCCTCTCTGAGTACCAAGACCTTTGTCATAAGGAGTTTGCAGCGAATTTCTCTCTAGCTACTCGCGTTGGAGTAAGAGGTTCCTCTTTGGCAGATATTATACTCCCTAGAGTCAATGGTCACAAACTGGCCTCGGAGATAATGACTATGGTGGCTCGTGGTGAGATTGGTTATGCAGACATTCCCTATGTTATCCTCAAAAGACTGCCGCGGGAAATGCCAAACATCATCAAACAAGTCGTGCAATCGCATGTTTCCACAACAAACTGAAAACCTTCTTAGGTACATCCTCGTTGGTCTGTCTAATGATGAAAAGCACCTGGACTGGACTGATTGCAGTACTCATAGTCACTTTGGCAGTATGCCCACTCAATTTACAACAAATCTCTCATCATCCCATCTTTAACGGAGAAGATGCATACACCTACCTGGTTGAACAATGCGATTTTGGCCCTCGTCCGCCTGGATCCGACAACCTTAGCCTCTGTAGATCAATGATTGCTGACAAACTAGAATCCTTTGGATGGAATGTGTCATTTCAGAATTTCACCTACAAAGAAGTACAATGTGTTAACATCATTGGTCAATGGAACTCACAGAGCAACTCACCAATAGTCCTTGGTGCTCATTATGACACAAGACCACCAGGCGCTTCGGACCCTGGATCTGGTGTCGGAGCCAATGATGGTGCGAGCGGGGTCGCAATGCTCTTAGAACTGGCAGACATTCTTCCTGAGGAATCTCGGTCTTTGGTGGAAATAGTCCTCTTCGATGCAGAAGACTCTGGAGGAATCTCTGGGTGGGACTGGATTCAAGGGTCAACCTACTATGTTTCCCAATTGAACAATGAACGCAGAAACTCGATTAATGCCATGGTCCTCCTCGATATGGTTGGTGATATTAATCTCCAGCTGCCTCGCGAACGAAGCTCTACAGCATCCCTTCAGAGTCACATATGGATGATTGCTGAAGAGTTGGGATACAATGCTACATTCATAGACTCCTATCGTGGTCCGATAATTGATGACCACAGACCCTTTCTTGATGCTGGAATTCCCGCTGTTGACCTAATTCAGGTGCCTTTTCCACCATATTGGCATACACTTGAGGATACGCCAGACAAGTGTAGTGCTGAGAGTCTTGAAATAGTCGGAGATGTCTTAGAGGTCTTTGTGGTAGAGCAGGCTAGTGAGCTCAGTGTATTTCCACTTGATTCCCCCATACTTCTTGTTGTTGCTGTTATTGTTTGCGTGGTCCTGGTCATTCTAATAGCCTATGCAAAATTAAAGAGATAATATAATGTTACACACCTTTAAACTGAAGTTTCTCGGTTAATAAAATGAAACCTGTCTCTT
>JAEORX010000139.1 GCA_016840685.1 Candidatus Thorarchaeota archaeon | reverse complement strand
CTTGGATCTACGAGAAAGGTGTTGTAGCGTCCTCCAAATGATTGGTAGTCCATGGTGACATCAGGATTTAATGCGTTGTCCCACTCAAGTCGAAACCAGTTCTGTTCTTCACCTGTGTCGGGATCGATTGGATGGTAGTCATACCAATGTTCAAGGCTGTGATCAACATTATCAAACTCTGAGAAATTCACAAGATAGAGAGTATATCCAAGTTCAGATGGAGGGACATAGGGATTCGAGTCTAGCCAATCTTCAATGGCGTAACCATCGATAACTCGACCGTTTCGAGGGTAGAAGATGCGTTGCAGTTCATCAGGATGATTCTTCTGGTACGCTAATGCACTCTCATTAAGACATGTTCCGGTTCCTGTGCCATTTATTGAGTTGTCAAGCATCTCTTGACACAGATCATCTTGATACACTGAATCAGCATATGAAACAACATAATCGATATTGTATTCAATGTGGACACGGTCTGTAAAGTAATCCCTTACTGTAGGCATGTCTTGGAGAAGAATAGCTTCATCAATCAATCCGGGCTCATATCCAACGATCACAATGTTGGTAGTCCAGTCCCTCTCTATTGACAAGAAACCCTGGCTAAGAGTTGTTGGTATTGTGGTCAGTGCTTGTTGATGATGACCTGATGGGACCATTGTAAATAGAATTAGAGCGATGCAGAACAGAAGTGCCAGACGCATGAAAGCCATTCACAAGCTTATACATATTAAAGAAATGGTTCTTGTACCAGAGCGGAAGAAGTGCTTTGGTGCCTTCTTAATATATACGCACATATTATATTAGAAACTATGAGCTACTTTATCATGTGCGTCGGTCACGATAAACTATATTGGTTGTCCTCGAGAGACCCACACGGGTTGTAGCGCTCGTTTCCGCAGGCTTGCGCAAAGAAGCATCGATCCCCATGGTCGACCGACGCATTCTCCTCACCCATTGTTCCTTTTTGTGTCCTTCAGGTACTCTTAAATCGAAGCTGGACTCCCCCGCCCATAGTCGGAGACACCTAGATGAACCCTATGAAGAAACCTTCAATCGCAGAAATCCTCGACATCAAATCGGTTGCCATAATTGGTGTTTCTCCTAGCATGGGCTATTATTGGGCGCATTCGATGTTGCAGTGGAAGCACAATCTTAGTGTGTGGTTAGTTACCAAGCGAGGAGGGGAAGTTCTAGGACATAAGATATTGACGAGAATTGAAGACATACCTGAGAAGATTGACTATGCAATCATTCGGGTACCATATAAGGCTGTACCAGAAACCCTGAAGGAATGTCACAAACAAGGCGCGAAATGTGTCACCATATTCACAAGCGGCTTTTCTGAGTTAGGAACTGAGGAGGGCAGACAAAGGGAGGTTGAGATCCGTGCCATCCTTGATGAAACAGGAATGAGAGCGTTTGGACCTAATTGCATGGGACTGATGTATCCCAAGATAGGATTCTCTTTCATGCCGACAGTGAAGAGACTTTCAGGAAATGTTGGATTCCTCTCACAGTCTGGTGGTGTGGCAATAGCAAGTTACTCAGCAGGAGTGGAAGCAGGAGTAGGTTTTAGCAAGGTCTTCAGCTTTGGCAATCAGGTTGACATCACGCCACATGAGCTTCTTGACTATTTATGTGATGATGATGAAACTGCTGTCATCGGGGCATATCTGGAAGGTGCAAAGAATGGAAAGCACATTCTGGACTCTCTGAAACGAACAGCAAGTAAGAAACCACTTGTTGTTCTCAAAGGAGGAAGGTCTATAGAAGGCACTCGTGCAGTAGCCTCGCACACCGGGGCACTTGCAGGGAATAGGGAGATTTGGACTGCAGCCTTTCGACAAGCAAATGTAGTATCTGTTGATACTATCGAAGATCTCGTCGCAACCCTCAGCATATTCTCTCTGAGTCCAAGACCAAAGTCAAGGAATGTTGGAATTGTGGCAATCAGTGGGGGAACCAGTGTCATCTATACCGACCTGTGTATTGAAAAGGGACTCAAGGTGCCAAAGACTTCCGAGGACACCATCAAGAAGCTTGACCCATTAATCCTTGATGTAGGAACAGGTCTTGGAAATCCGATAGACCTTGCTGCAGACTATTACCAAGATCAAACAACCTCCGAAGTGATACGTTTTCTTGGGGAAGAATCTAGATTTGATTCATTGATCATCAGTGCAGATGTGCACAATATGTTCCAGGCTGCATCAATCATGGATGCCGAAGATGTTCTGATGGACTATTGGCGGGTTATGGCAAAAGCAGGAAAGAAGGTGGTTTTGGACCAAGAAAAACCAGTCCTTGTCACAATCCCAGAAGTGGCGTACCCAAAGCAAAGAGCTGATGCATGGCAAGTGTTTGTTGATAGTGGACTCCCAGTCTTTAGAAACATCAATGAATCAGTCAGCGCGTTATCAAGGGTATGTTCCTATTATGAAACGCAGGCTAAAAGAAGCTCAATGTCCTAGACTTTAACTATCCATGTCACGAGTTCTGAGTCAAGCTGATTCTCACTCATGAATGAGTTCCTATAAGCCGGATTGTTCAGGGCAAGCCAGACATGCTGGAGTTCGAAATCAAACCCGATAATCCTGAAGGATGATTCCAAGGCTGAAGGACGGAATGAAATATAGACAAACAGCAATGAGAGTCCTAGCACAAGAAGATATGAAAACACCCATGGACTAACTGGTCTTCCGAGCCAGTAATCAGCACCGGCATAAATCAATGCAAAGATTGACACTCCAGCTACTATTGATGCGATAATTGAGGAGAGACCTCGCGCTCTTAATTCAGCGTTGTCAGAAATTGTATGCTCATCACACACATCCACTAAGAAGCTCTTTGTTTCTAGACTTACTGTATGATTGGTATTCTTCTGATACAGACTAGGATTAAAGGTGGGGCGTAGCCAGACTTTTCTTCTTGGGGATGTTAAAATTCGAGTAGTCTGTGTTGCTGGGGCTCCACAGACAGGACAAATTCTGGGAAATCGTATTCTACTTACTTTCACCCTTACTAGTGGTGTATCAAAGTAGAATCGTTGTTTCCTATCTATCAACTACATTCACCAGACATGCTTCGTCGCCACAGCAGGTAATTTAGTGTATCGAAGCTGGTAATGCACGAATGTTTCAGAGATATTCTTTCTCAATCTGCGAGTGGATGAATCTCTTCATGCTCCTAGAAACAACAACAGCGGGTTCTATTATGTCATTCTCTATCGATTCAACCTCAAATGTCTTCAGTGGCAAGCCTAAATCTTCAAGACTAGCTCGCACTTTTTCGATGCCTGCACCAAATTGACGCAACCCGACATCTAAAGCTTCGAGAATTCTATACCCATAGTGCGTGAGCCAGAGGTTATTCATCAACGCTATGCTGCCCTTCATCGGTACGACCGTGTCTTCAATCTCACGTCTCCTCGCATCGACTATCTTGCCTATCAGTTTGGATGCACGTGTATCTCTCATACGTTCAATATCGAGGAAAAGAGTTGGACCTTCATTCTCTATCTGGTGGTCAAGAAGCTCAACTGTACAGTCAAAAATTTCCCGTCTTGCCTCTTCAAAGTCCATTGTATTGTCAGTTGTGTCGAGCAGGTTTACTGGATTGCCATCAAATCCTGCGAGTTCCTCCATGCCAAGTCCGATTAGGAGACCCCTCTGTATCTGATACCAATCATTCTCAGTTGTCTGTTTCAAGACAGTGAGGATCCTCTCTCGAATCACACACCAATCATATTTCTTTGCCAAGTCATCATATGTCACCCACATCAAAACAGGGGCAGCAGCCCATGGTGCTCTATCAGGTCGAACAAGTAAGAATCTCTCAGCAAGCTCATGACTAGTCAACAAGTATCTGAGGACACTGTCTGCTGATATGACCACTGAGGAGTCAATCAAAGCTTGGACCTTAGCCAGGACTGGTGTGATGTCTAGTTTTTGAAGACGGTTGTGGGTGAGTTTTAGGCGTCCCAAAAATGGGCAATTCCCTAGCGGCCAAAGATCAATGAACGCCAAGTGATTGTTCTCCAAATTCACTTCGGTCAACGATTGGTTTCCAGATAATGGAGAGAGGTCTAGATCTTCAAGAAGGTTGTTTGATAGATTCAAAATCATGAGACTAGTACATTTACTCAAATCCAAGAGATCTACCTGCTTCGCCGCTCGCATCGTCAGGTCGATATTCTTATCGTTAGACTTGTATTTTGTTTCTTCTTGTCGTCCATGAGGACTCCAGTATCTGATAGTAATTTCATCCATTTAGAGTCTGCCCACATATTCTGTGATTCGTTTTCTCAGCAAAAGAACTATTGCTCACCAAATAAGTGAACTGTCTATCCAACCATTTCTGTAGGTGGAGGGAGCTTCTTCTCAGCTGCAATAAGATGACCCTCATCAACAGCTTCTAAGACCATTTTGTGTGCAGTTCGTTCACTATACCCAAGTAGACTAGTAGATTTGATTATGGCTTCTACAGTGACTCCATGATCGATCTCCATAGTTTCAATTGCTCGTGACACTGCAATTAGATGTTTGGGGAGGCTCTTCTTGACACCCACATATTTCTTCATTAACGGACCATCGAAATAGCTTTCGAAAATAGAATCAAATGTATCATAGAGTGTGGGTGACCTAACCATTTCCCGTATTGTGTCATCTTCGTGATCATAGAGACCTCCAACTTCACGTCCAAATGCTTCAAGTTGTGTCTTTAGTCGACTTGAAGCAGGTTCGACTGTGATGATCGCACAGATTAATGCTTCAGTCTGCACTGCAGCAATGACTTCAGTAATTGGAATTGCAGTCCAAGTGGGTTCATCTATCGAGAACTCTGATCTGAATTGAGAGATTGCTGAAATGAGCGAACTAAGCAGAGCTTCCTGGAACCCTCCCTTGAGGATATTGGAATAAACTGGCAATCCTATCCCTCTATGAATGACCAGAAGTCCTATGAGGTTCTTGGAATCATCAATTCGTCGCTCAAGAATAAGTAATTCGAGGTTACGTTTTGACATCATTGTCATATAGACACGGCGGCCTAGAACAACTCCTACGACCGATACTAGTACTAATAATGCACCAAAGAAGCTAGCTCTTACAGTGATCGCATATATTAGTGATTCAATGTCAGGAATTTTAATTGAAACAGAAGTACTCGCAATATGGAAATATGGCATTACAACTTCGACAACAACTGTATAATTACCAGGACTTAGACCAGTTGAGTTGAAGTCAGATTCCCACCAACCTTTAGCAAGGTTTGGACTGAACCTGATGGTTGTCGTTGACCAATTACCGTTAACATCAGCCTCACTCAAAATAGGATTACCATTATCTTGATCATACAAATAGATGGCGACAGTGAATTCATCACCTGATTCTATCTCAATGTTAGGCGTGTGAGCAAAAACTGTCAATCTGTGATATAATGTGAAATTAGCAAGACCAAAGGCAACTTCAGTACCATTGGTCCATAATGCAGTAACTGTCCACGCCCCAACAGATGCATTGTTAGGACCTAGTGTATTTCCACGACTGGTAACCAATGAACTATTTGGATTGCTGAGTACCTCACTGTACCAAATATCTTCGGATGGTCCATGCCAGTTAATTTCGACAGCAGTCACATTTTGCATAATTTCAGTAGCTGTTCCAAGAGTTGCTCTGCACCTAATTCTATTTCCACAATTAAATTCGGATTCAACATTCCAGGTCAAATCCGTTGGCGTCAATACTTGTGTATAAACAGAATATACATAGTTGGGTCCATCGATAGTTATTTTCCACCAACCTTCAGTATCAATCGTTCCTGAAGTCAACTCTATATAACCAGGTTCGATAGTAGCTTCTTCAGAAACATCAAAACCATCAGGGCGCTCTATTCGAGGATTTTCCCAATCTTGAGGATAATGTATCCTCAGACCGAGATTCATAGCTTCCGAATACAACGGGATATACGTGTAGAATAGAAACTCTGGATTCTGATTGGGCTCTACCTCAAATGCTACTCCTGTATCCTGAAGATCTTCAGAATAAGTAGAATTATGGAATCTAGTCATTCTAGTAATCCTTGCATAGTACTCAAAACAGACACTCGAATTCGATGAAAATGAGAATGGATTAGTCACCCTATTCCAATAGTTATATTCTAGTGTTATTGAACCAGCCCCATCACTTCCATTGATTGGCATGCTTCCCAGTGGTTCAAAATTGATTGAGAAATCTACATCCTCTAGATCCATAACATCAGTTGCTACAAGAGAAACATCATCAATAAGTAGCCTGACTGAGGCACCATTTGTTGGGTCACCATCGAGATCAGGATCGGTATCTGGGATTTCAACATAGCTTGAGTTTGTATCTACTTGCAAGCTAATACGGACTTCAAATGTTGAAGGAGCCTCAGGAATATTGATGGTAATTGGACTAATATGATACCAGACATCTCTCTGCGTAATATTAGTTGGATCTATGGACCAACTCCAGATGATATTTGAACCATTGAGAATATCAAAACTAAAATTGAAAATATCGTGGTAATGTAATCCAATAGGACCTCGTTGATACAAATAATTCATGCTGAATTCAAATTCTTCTGTCAAACGGCTGTTGTCAACAAACTGATACCAATAGATTTTCGTATCGTCATAATGACGAGATCCAGGTGGACTCTGGACCTCATATCCTTCATTCTCGATTAGAAGATATTTAGGACTCAAACCGATATATCCAGCATGCTGGTATCCATAATAAGTGACAACTTCTCTACGAGCAAGCCAACCATCAGCATAGTATTGCCCATCTGAGCCTATTTCCCAATCAACATTCTCACCAGGATAGCCAGTATCAAATGTCCCATTCAATACATGAAGAAGTTGCAGATTTCTAACATCCACCTCAATCTGCTCCGCCTTCCAGTCACTTTCTCCAAAAACAATATCCTTTGTGAAGGAATAGCTTCCTGTTGAAACGAGGGTGACACTCCCACTAGAATCAGTCAGGTCATTGTCGAATTTATAGTAGTGTGCCAAACCTTCCTCGGAGCCAGTTAGGACCTTTTTGTAATCACTTCTCAGGTCTTCGAGGCTTCTAACAATTGTAAAGTAACGGAAATCATCCACACGTCCATCGACAGCGTATGATGGTGAGGCTCTGGAACTCATTATATCATTTTCAGAAAGCCTACCAACCACCGAGCCGGTCCATGAAGAGGAGGAAACATCCTCAGTAGGCTCAGTGTCCTCGTCAGCCCAATAGATACCCAAATAATTTGCAGATTGATCCCATACAATTGAGATGAAGTACCAGTAGTCGGTAATCCAATCATTTTTGTTTCCAAGTAGGGTGTTATCTGAGCCCCAATCAAGTCTCAATCTGTTAGTTTCCCAACGTGTTTCAAAATCAGTGTGCTGCCCCCAAAATCGACCATGAGGCG
>JAEORX010000138.1 GCA_016840685.1 Candidatus Thorarchaeota archaeon | reverse complement strand
ACCGAGAACGGGATCATTATCAGTATGTATCATATGGAACTCTGGAATGTTACAATTGGTGATACAATAACCATTCTGGTTTCATCTGTTGGCGTCGCCAAAGAGGTTGACTTTGAGGTGGTGGGAGTCATGAGGAGTGCTCCCGGCTTTGGAATGGCTGCTAGCCACGATCTTCAAGGGGTACCATTTGGGGCCTACTTTGAATTCCAACCTGGTCGCGGTGGGTTTGCTTTAGTCAATATAGAGTATCTCGAGTCAGTTTCAGGCTATTCAACGTCCGAGGTCTTCTTTGTCCAGACAACCTCGCTGGATGATGCGTCTGGACTTATAGAGACGGTCAGTGCGATTCCGTATACCACTGTCTATACAATAGATACACTTGAGTTTGGTTCAGACACTGTTACAGGACTCTTTCTTGCTGGAATTGAGGGACTTACAATGATTGGCTTCATCATGTGTGCGAGTATGGGAATCGCATCAATTGTACTCTTCTTAGGCGCTGCTGTAGTAGAGAGAGAACCTGAATATGCCTTGTTCAGAGCTATAGGAGGTACCAAGAAACAAGTGATCTCTCTTGTTTTTGGCGAGTTTGCAGGAAGTGTACTTGCTACAGTCCTTGTTAGTTTCGTGCTTGGGATCTTGTTTGGCTATACAATGACCCTGCTCACCTTTGGGATATCCTCAATTTGGCCCATTCTACCAAAGATTTTGACATACCCACTCATTGTCATGTTCTTCACAGTGGCATTGGAGTGTGTATCAATGGTTGCTGCATGCTACTTCCCCGCAAGGAGGGCTGGGAACACGAATCCAGCTGATGTTTTGAGAAATATGTGAGGTAATCGAAATGAATACAACTATGGAACCCGAGGAAAAACTTGACCTGTATAGTGACCTACCAGATGACGTTGTCGTCAGTGTAAATGACTGCTACAAGATATACAAGGCGCAGGAGTTAGAGGTCGTGGCACTCAGTGGTGTGTCTCTCCAAATCCTCGAAGGGAAGATAATGGCAGTTGTCGGTCCCAGTGGATCAGGTAAGACAACTCTGATTAATGTGATAGGTGGTATCACAAAAGCCACCGTTGGCAAGGTCTATTGGGCTAACCTTAAGACCGATATCACGAAGCTGAGCGAGCGAGTCCTCACTGAGGCAAGACGGAACTTCATTGGATTCCATTTCCAACTGAACAACTTGCTGCCTCATCTCAATGCTTGGCAAAACATAGAGCTTGCCGCCAGGATTGCCGGAGTACCAAGGGCCATTCGGAAGGACAGAGTTGACAGATTGATTAGGCTTGTGGGGCTTGAGGAGCGCAAACGAAACAAGGCCACAACGCTGAGTGGTGGCGAGAAGTCTCGAGTGGCCATTGCCAGTGCTCTCGTCAATCTCATTGACACAGAAGGAAAGGGACTTGTCCTATGCGATGAGCCGACCGGAGACCTGGATCCCGAAACAGGTGAGCGAATCCTCGACCTGTTCCAAGAGCTGAACGAAACCATAGGGACCTCGTTCTTCATAGTTACTCACAGTCAGCAAGTAGCCTCAAAGGCTGATGTGACTGTAGAGCTCCGTGATGGAGTGATCTCAGGGTTCCATCAGGCTGGAATCGATCTTGACACACTAGACACGACCAGAATAGTTCGTTTAGATGACAAACAACGACTACCTATGCCGACAGACCTGCTCGACCTTGCAGGTAGTCCTAAAGAGTTCAGACTGAGCTATACTGACAACAGGTTCATTCTTGTGCCTCAGACTGGTGAGGTTGTCGATCAGATGCGTGAGAAGAAGGTAAGAATCTGTAGAGTCTGCGGAGCTGAGATACCTGGTGGAAAGTTCATCTGTTCGAACTGTGGAAGTCAGGTCACAGTGTGAATTCAGGGCAATCAGCGACTTGCTTCTGGTGAGTCGCTCCTCTTGAAAAGTCCCACAAGCTCTTCGATGGTTGTCCAAGTGTCCATATATTTGCGAATCATACGCCGTTCCCTCTTCAGGTTCTTGATGCCACTTAGTTCGAGCTCCCTCTCAAGATGCCTGTAGATTTCCCTTCCCTCTTTGTCAAAATCTGTGAGTATGAGTACCTGCCCATCCCTTCCTGCTTCGGTTGCAATCTTCTCAACCAGCCTATACCTTGGTAATCTGGTCTGAGTCTTTATGATTGGTGCCTGGACCCCTAGATTTCTGAGAACTAGCATGTCTCGTTGTCCCTCAACAACTATGAGCAGGTTTGGATACCTTGAATCAAGAGTCTGAATGGTCTCTATGAGGACACGCTCGTCCTCTGTCAATCTTTGCGAGCGTCTTTGCTCGATAGCCTTTGTTCTCCATTGTATTCCTTTCTCTCGCAGTGAGTCATCATCTTCTTTCATTTGACATACCAGGGGTAGGTTATGGTAGTATTGCAATCTTCATGGATTCTCCCCTACTCATCATCTCAAGTGCCTCATTGACCCTCTCCAAGGGCATCTCATGAGAGATAAGTAGATCCGGATTGATGTTTCCTTTAGTAATAAGCCGTAGGGCTTGTTCTACATGTCTTGGCTTGAGGTGAAACACTCCCTTTATTGTGAGCTGTCCATAGTGGAATCTCACAGTGTCTATCTCGAACCTTGTACCTGAGGCTGCCCCACCAAACAAAACCGTTGTTCCTGCATCCCTAGTCATCTCCACAGCTTGTTCCCATGTCTGAGGCACACCTACAGCCTCAATGACTACATCTGCGCCCAATCCAGAGGTTTCTTCTCTGACACGTTCAACCGGGTCTTCTTCAGAGGGGTCAATCACGATGTCTGCACCAGCCTTCTTTGCAATGGTTCTTCTCAGTTCTGCAAGGTCTGATGCTATCACTGTGGAGGCACCGTTTTTCTTTGCCAACATTATGAGCATCTGTCCGATTGGACCTGCCCCGATGACGACTACAGTGTCACCAAGTCTGATATTTGACTCCTCAATACCATGGACAACGCAGGCCAATGGCTCAGTGAGTGCAGCATCTCTGAATGAGAGAGAGTCTGGAATCGGGTGGGTGTTCCAATCCACCACTCCCTTTGGTACTCGGATATACTCTGCAAATGCTCCATTGACAAGGTTATCTTTTAACTCAGCACATAGATTTGGCATATCTCTTTTACAGAAGAAACAGTCACCACAGGGGGCAGAATTGGTCGCAACCACTCTCATGCCTATCTCAAATTTCTTCACCCCTGCGCCAACCTCTTCAATAGTCCCTGCGTATTCATGACCAAAAAGTGCAGGAGTATGTTTAATCAAAACAGGATGACCTCTCTTGTATGTCTTGACATCGGTCCCACATGTGAGGGCGGCTCCAATTTTTACCAGAATCTCTCCCTTCTCTATCTCAGGAACATCAGTTTCCTCGAATCGAACATCACCGATATCATAGTACATAGCAGCTTTCATCTTGCGAGACATTGGTGCATCCCCCAGCAATCACTCGTGCTCTGTTTAAATCACTTCCTGACCGTCAGACCACAATGCTTAATCATTGGTCCCCCGAGCCATGGAGTGAGCGGATCGTCATGCGAGTCAAATCAAGATACCCTGAACGCATCGAGTATAAAGCTGATAGCGTCTGGGATGGAAAGACCGGTGGAACAATCACTACCAGCGATGAACGTCAAATAATCTTTGACACCCCGAAAACCTATGCCGGGCGTGGCGAGGGTATCTGTCCAGATGAGCTATTTGTGGCTGCAGTGCTTGGTTGTTTAAATAATACATTCCTTGACTTTCAGCGTCGTTTTGAGATGGAACTCCTTTCCTTCACACTCAAGGGAAAGGCGACAGCAATCTTCGATGGAGAGGGTTACATGATTACTGGGGTCAGTGTGTCAGGTGAGGTTGTTGTTGGTGAGGATGAGCTCGAAACAGGTCAGCGTTGTGTTACTCTCATGAAGCAGTATTGTCACCTTACAAGAACAATAAAGGACTGTCTCCCCTTCGAATACGATATCATTGTTCGCGAAGGTTAGAAGCCTCTCTCATTTCCTTCATTAATTCCGCAATCCTTCTCATATATTCCTCAATGTTGGTCCATTGTCCTCCTTGAAAGAAGACGCTTTTGCAATATTTGCAGAACCAGAACTCCGAGTAGTGATTGTATGTTTGATCTGGAACGAGTCCATGGATTTGGTGTTTTTCATCTTCAGTTATGTGAGTCAAAACACCGTTGCATTTTGTGCATCTCGACTTAGCTGGGTCTGCCTCGGGGATGATTCCGTATTTTAGGAACACACTCGCAACCTCTTCATCAACTGTCCCCCGTACCAGCATGACCTCTATTCCCGCTTCCTCTGCTCTCCTGCACAATATGGCATCAGATGTAAGTAGCACCCTCCTTTCTTCCAGTGCAATCCTCAGTAGGTCTTCATCATGCATCACAGTTGAGTAGAAGGCGTCGTGTCCAGTTAGTCGAAGCCATGTAGCGAGTTTTCCAAGCATCGCATCCACCATGAAGATCTTCATGAGGACTCACCAAAGATGATGTGTGCAGCATTCTTCCACATGACTCTTTCAATCTCATCCTGTCTGATCTGATTGTATCCCTGGTCTACTAATTCAGTAGGGAGTTGCAGTCCGGTAAAGAAATCCACCCATTTCTTGAGTGACATTGTGTATTCAAACAGGGGGAAATCACTACCGAAGAGCACCCTTTTTGGAAAGATCCTCAGTATCTTGGCATCTCCAATCATCTGATAGACTTTCATAGGAACAGTGGATGCAAACACCTGCCATCCCGACACATCAACAGAAACATTCGGGTTCTTGGAGGCAACCATCAATACCTCATCTTGCCATGGAACCCCAACGTGCGCCAGAATGATTCTGAGGTCTGGAAAGTCAGATGCAACCCTGTCAACATAGACCGGTCTTGCATATTTCACGTGTTTGAACCGTGGTGTAAAGCCCTGGTGTATTAGCACAGGAATGTCCAAGTCAATACAGAGTCTGTAGTATGGATCGAACTCTTCGCTGTCAGGATAGAATCCATTTGGAGGGTACATCTTCCACCCCCTACACCCCTTATCTTTTATAGCACGTTCAAGCTCCCTCAGCCCCTCCTCTCCTCTTCTTGGGTCAAGTCCCACAAATGTGATGATATTCTTGTCACCCGCCACCTCATTTGCATGCCAGTCCGTCTTCTCACTGAGGGTCAAAGGCATCTCCTGATGAAAACCACTATCGATGGGAAGTACGACAGCACGTTCCACGCCACTCGTCAGCATTGCCTTGCGAAGGGCATCAATGGTGGAATCAAGAACGGGGTCTGCACCGACTCTTTCTGCCGCAATACGCCGTGCTTCGAGGTCCTTATGACTGATGATTTCCCTGGACCACGTATGTGTGTGCACATCAATGACTTTCAATTGAACACCTCCTATAATTCAGCATGCATTCTCTCAAGACTATCAACAACTTCCATAGGGACAGTGATGCTACCTAGGTCTGTGTAATGAATTGTTCCATGATAGTCACTCCCTCCTGTGTGAATGATGTCCAGACCCTGAACCAACTCTCTCACTTCATCAGATGTGCGATGCATTCCCATGAAGCTATAGTCATACTCCACCTCTACACCCAGGAGACCCACACTCATCAAGGTCTCGATTAGCTTGCGGAGGTCATCGACCTTGATTGTGAGGGGGTGTGCTAGAACGGGAATAGCTCGTACAGACCTGAGTAGTTTCACTGCCTCGAGAGCATCCATACGCACCTTCTTGACATATGCCGGTCGGTCTGATCCTAGATACTTCTGGAATGCCTCTAAGGTTGTGTCAACAAATCCCTTCTTGATCAATAATTGTGCAACATGTGGCCGACCTGGGCTCGAAACTCCATCGAGATCTTCGTAAAGCTCTTCCAACGTCACGTCAATGCCCAAGTCATTCAGTTTCTTGATCATCTTTGGGAGTCGGTCATGTCTTGACTGTCTGAGATACTCCAGCTCATCATTGAGACTCTTTGAGTCAAGGGGGACAAAATAACCGAGTATATGGACCTCCTTGCTATCATATTCCGCACTAATCTCAAGTCCTGGAACTCTAGTCAATTCATCTGATGCCCCAGCTCCCATAAAGTGAGGCAATCCATCAAGAGAGTCATGATCAGTGAGCGCAATGGCTCCAAGGTTTAGACCATCCGCTTTTCTGACTAGTTCCATGGGTGAATCAC
The DNA here is from genome assembly GCA_016840685.1 of Candidatus Thorarchaeota archaeon. GTDB lineage: Archaea > Asgardarchaeota > Thorarchaeia > Thorarchaeales > Thorarchaeaceae > SMTZ1-45. The sequence continues at coordinate 1,267 of JAEORX010000138.1, read as the reverse complement.
TGCCATCAGAGGCAGAAGAATGAGTATGCAGATCAGCACGGGCTCTCACCATGCGCAGCCTCCTTTCGAAGTGTTTCTACAAGCCGTCTGACCTTGTGACATACCTTTCGTATCTCCTCGCGAGTTACTGTTTCTCCTGAAGGGCAGTCTTTGTCAATGATGCACTTCTTTTTTCGTGCATCGTAGATGATTGGATAGTACCTACAACCCTCCGGTCTGTTCTCATAGATTCGACAGATTTTCGTATCTGGATCATAGAAGAAGCAGTTCCCATCAATATTCCTGAGTTCGCAGAAACCAGCCATCACACGAACCAAGAAATCTTTCTTATCATATCCAAGAGCCTTAATCCTCTCAACATCTTTCCGCGTCAGGGTCATCTCAGTTTCAGTGCAACACAGACGAATCTCTTCACATGAACCATCATGGTTGCAGACAAAGGGGGTCAAAGCAATGGTTACTCCTTGTATATCGGTCAGATTGCGGTTTAGTGGTTCATCACGCTGATGAGGTCGTTCACCATCCCTACTTCGTCATCATCCCGATAATAATCAGGTATGCCCCCGAGGCTAAATATGCTTTCAAAAGGTATCATTGTTTGGATTTCTTCTGTCTATCACTTATCTGCCATACTATCACAGCCAACTCTGCGAAAATTCCTGCAAGAAGAATGCCCTCCACCTTGATGGGAGGTAGAGTTGGTTGCCTGAAGACCATCTCTTGTAAATCAGCGAACCTCTGTAAACCTACTTCTGTCCAAGCGATTTCTACAAGGATGCCAGAGTCCCGGTCGTAGCTTACGTTAGCTGAACCACTTATTTGGAGTTCACATAGCCAGCATTCATATCCATTCACTTCCCATGACCAGAGTACCACTCCGCTATACGTGCCTATTTCAACTGAACTAGAAAGATACCACGTGTCTGTATTCATCGCTACAGGAAAATCACAATAGTAGCTCGCACTCAAGACCGCTTTCATGTTGTTACGACTTGTAGGGTAGTATAGTGTGTCCAACCTCGATTCTGCTGTCCAAACCGACCCGCTAGTTAATACCATTTCATCGAAATCGTAAAGTAGAATCACACTCCCAAGCGCATCTGGGTCGTCAGGGGGATTCCGGTAGATAAAAAGCGTGCTAGCAGAACATACTAGAAAGAGACCAATAATGACCATCAAGACCCTGCTCGAAATCTTCTATCCCCTGAGCGGTATCTCCTGTGGAGTAATAAAGATAATGAAGCAAATCTAGAGATCTCGTCTAGCA
>JAEORX010000137.1 GCA_016840685.1 Candidatus Thorarchaeota archaeon | reverse complement strand
TGATACATCCTCCTTGAGTGCCTCTAGTTCGGGCGGTTTGTCCCCAAGCTCTTCTCCCCGCCGTTTCCTCCGATATCTCACAATGAACGGTACTCCATAGAGCAGGAATAATATCAGAAAGGCTCCAACTCCAATTCCCACAGCCAGATACACAAGTGGGCTGATTGGCTCTGGATAGGTCGGAGTTGCAGCCACCTTGAATATTCTGATGGCCATGTGGACGTCGTCATCATAGTCTACGGCAAACACTTGGAGCTCGTATGTACCTTCCTCCCACTGCATGTCCGTACGTGTCCATGTCATCGTTGTAGGGTTGTAGGTCAGTGTCAGGTTGTCGCTCCATCCCTGACTTGTGTTATATCTGAACTCCATTTTCTTGAACGAGGTGAAGTTCAGAACATTCACATCCACTGTCTGGGCATTGTTCACCACAGCCAAAGGCATCAGAACATCCATTGACGCCTCACCCCTTGTGACTGAGATGGCCTCCTCGTACTCTGAAAGCGATGTCGTGGTCAGAGGGTCTGTCCCTATCGCGATCTCCAGACCATCAGGGTAGCCGTCACCATCTGTATCCACCGAGCTTGGGTCAGTACCATAGATATAGTATTCAGAACCATCTGATACTCCATCTCCATCTGAGTCTTGGTCCAATATCCCACCGCCAGTCCTGTAGAGCTTCAGTTCGAACTCGATTCCATCCTGGAGTCCGTCAAAGTCCGTGTCAAATTCCATTGTATCGAGAACTCCATCTCCATCCGAGTCGTCATCGAGCGGGTTTGTATGGTAGAAATTCACCTCCGCACCATCAGGTAACCAGTCGTCATCGCAGTCCGGATCCGTCGCTAATGTCGAGTATATGGCTTGCGCGGGTACATACTGCAATATCGGAGATGTTGGTAATTCTTCAGATAGTGCATAACTTGATTGTTGTGCGAGGACGTACCCTTCCTCAGTACCCATTCCTATCGACCAATTGGTCGGCGGCCACGGGCCATACGGCCAGACTTCTACTAGGGTCTCTTCGTTATCATAGAGCTCATCCCCATCTGTGTCGTTGTACAATGCTGATGTGTTGTAGACCCAGGTCTCCCACCAGTCTGTGATGGTATCATTGTCAGTGTCATTATTTGCAGGGTCCGTGTTGAAGACCATGACTTCCTGGTAGTCAATCAAAAGGTCGTCGTCAGAATCTCGATCAACCGGTGATGTATTATACCTGAAGACGAGAGTCATTGCTCTGTAGGGATAGATGAGCCCTGACACGTTCTCTATGGCCATCTCAGCTCCGTCTGGAATGAGGTCGTGGTCTGTGTCCTTGTTAGTCGGGTCTAGTGGAATTGGGTCGAGCCATGGCACTCGTCCAGATGCTAGGTAGAGCTCCATTGCATCACTGATCCCATCCTCGTCTGTGTCTGCCTCTGTGACGTTTGTGAATACCCACTCCTGATACATGAAGCCGGTTTCGTTCATCTTGTAGATGTAAAAGCCATTGACCTCTTGATAGTCACTCAGTGGGAAAGTCATCTCACCCAATTCATTTGGCTCAGTTATCGAGTCGCCATCGGTGTCCCATGAAAGTGGGTCGCAGTCATAGAGCTCAATCTCCTCTCCATCAGACAGGAGGTCATCGTCCGTGTCATAGTCAAACGGATCTGTGTAATAGACGAAGATCTCTTCGAAATCCGTGAGTCCATCGTTATCTGAGTCCTCGTCCATGGGGTCTGAGCCATATATCAGCACCTCATCGCCATCGTAGATCATATCCGCATCGCTATCATCAGTCATGGGATTTGTGTGCCAGATGAAGACCTCTTCTCCGTCTCCCAGACCATCAAAGTCTGAGTCCCAGACATTGGGATTGGTGAAGAATGTGTAGAACTCATCACCATCAGAGATCATATCTCCGTCAGTATCTTGCTCTCTTGGGTCAGACCCCAGGAGAATTTCCTGAAGGTCAAAGAGTCCATCATCATCTGTGTCAGGATCATTCGGATTGGTATGGTTGCTGTACGGATTCAATACTCCTTCCAGTCCGTCCAGAATTCCATCATCATCCGAGTCCCCATCTGTTGGATCCGTGGGTGGTGTCTGAGCGAGCTCATAGCCATCGCTATTAAGCCACATTCCTGGTTGTGGTGTCCTATCTGTGACACCGGTGTCTCCATCTGTGTCTGGATTACATGGGTTGGTGAACACATGTTTATTTTCTGGCTCACCTTCCTCGTCATAGATGATGATCCAGAACCCAGCAACCTCTGCACCATCGTTCATGTCTTTGAGGAAGAGGTATGCCTGAGAATCAACGACTCCATTGTAGAGCTGCAAGGCAGAGTCATCATCTGTGTCAGCATCAAGTGGATGCGTGAAACCACCATTGAAGAAGAGTGGGTTCGGGTCCATTGCCCAGCCTGATTCTGAGTCCGAATCCTCAGTGGCATTGTAGAGCGATGGGTCTCCGTAAAACGCACCCATTGGGCCTTCATCACCATCAAGTAGCCCATCCCCATCAGTGTCCGGATTCAGAGGATCGGTGTGGTCGTTGTAGGACTCTCCTCCGATGATGACCTCTGTGACCGTGGGGGTAACATTGGAGATGTCAAGTTTGGTGTATATCTCATATGCATCAGTGAGCCCATCTCCATCAGTGTCCTGTTCGAGTGGATTAGTTCCATAGACCTCAACTTCCTTGTAGTCGTCCACATCATCCCAGTCCGTGTCCTGACGCATTGGATTGGTTCCAAGGTCCCACTCGCGACCATCGAGCAGACCGTCCCCGTCGCTGTCTGGGTTGGCGTGGTCTGTTCCCATGGTCTGGACCTCGAGTTTGTCGTTTGCGCCATCATCATCAGTGTCTGCCTTAAGGAAGTCCAACCCGGGCGTTGAATTTTCAAATGCGTCGCTAAGCCCATCCCCATCCGCGTCGAACCCTACTCCTGACTCTTTGTACTCCTTTTCTCCCTTGTTGGGTGACAGGTCCCAGGGGCCGCCAGGCTCCCAGGTGAACTTAGCAGAATCGCTGAAGAACAGGAATCGGAACTTCACCTTGAGTGTGAATATCAACCGCAGCGTTATCTTCATGGGCGCTGGGTCTGCAAAGTCCTGGAAGAACGTCAGAATGATCTCCAGTGTCCCATCTATTGTTATAGCTACAATGATCAACTCGATGGGTATGTGCAGTGAGAGACCAAAGATGATGGTGAGTGTCATACTGGACACCTCTGGGGCTACTGCGGTGGCTGCCTTCTTGACAATGTCGAGGGCAATCTCAAAGTACACCTCGATGGTGATCATGTCCAAGCCTAGGAACTCAGCCACCGTATTGAGTGCGCCACCGCCCACTCCAGCTGTCAAGAAATCGAGAAGCGTGAACACTTTGCCGATGTGAATTTTGATGTGAAGGCTCCATTCGACAATCTTGAAGAAATTGTCCCACTCGAACATTCCGCCTCTGAAGGTGAAGAGATTCACAACGAACTTGGCTGAGCCCTCAAAGGAGAGTTTGAGACCTAGGGAAGTGAGCATTGTCTTCATGAGCGCGTTCTTCTCAGTATCGAACCCACCAATACCAAGCTCCGCGTAGAACTGCGGTGATATCTCAAAGAAGCTAAGAATGGTCTTGAAGAAGTCTCCAATGTTGTCCGTGGAGAAGACCTCACGAGCATCGAAGATCATGCTCACAATCATGTCGAATATTGGGTTCAGGTCAATTGCAAAATTGGCGCGGATTCCTAAGGCGTACTCTAGGTCGAAGAGGGACCAGTCGCCAAGGCCAATTGGAAACTTGCCTGAGAATCCTAACAGGTCATCAAGCCCATCAAACAATCCCTCAATCGTGTTCTCTATATCATCAAGAACAGGATTGATGAGACCGCTCAACCAGTCGAACACCTTGCCAAGGAGCCATTTCACGCCATTGGTGAAGATGTCCTTGATATCCATGAAGAACTCGAGTGTGTTCTCAAGCATGGTTTCATCGAAACCAGCTCCGAGGAGACCCTCTGCATAGCCAAGTATCTCACTGATGACCTCGGTGGAGCTTGGCATATCTTCCTTACTTAGACCAAAAGCATCTGGGAAGAAGGATTGTAGAAGCTTCAGGAAAGCATCGATCGGGACATCGTCAAATGCTGGCAATGAACCAACCAGTGATCCAGCAGCCATGAGAACTGACTGCATGATGCCCTGGAATGACTGACCCTTGATGCCCTGAATCATTGTGATGATGCCACCAACTATCTGTCCAGCAGTGTCCAAGACATCTTCTGAACCCGAAAGGCCACTGATGACATCCTCAACATCCAGATATGAGAGAGCATTCTTTATCATAGTCGGTGCATCGCTTAGTTCAGAAACGAAATTGCTGACAGTCTTGCTGACCATGTTCTTCAGAGCGTCGCTGTCTGATATCAGGGCAATTAGACCCATGATTGGCTTCACAGCGCTATTGAGCGCTTCAATGATTTGGGCTGCATCACCTCCTCCTATGACTTCGTTAATCAAGTCTGCAGCAATCTCGAACAGATCAGGAAGCTGATTCTTGTCAAAGGCTCCATTGAAGAAACCAGTGAGCATGGTCATTGTGTCTGTGACCACATCCTTGATTGCCTGGGACACGCCACTTGTGGCTGAATCAAGGATGTCTGAGATTTGTGACTTGAAGCCATTAACATCGCTGAAGGCTCCTTCTTGAAATGATTTGATGACTGCCATCATCTGTTTTGCGAGGTCTTCAGCACCATCCGGTATATTTGATGGGCCAACAATTTCCTGTAACATCTCTACTCCAAATTCTAGGAACGACGTTGTGTCAAACTCGTCAAGCAGATTGAAGGCAGACATGCCCATCTTTACAATAGACATTACTTTGTCCATAGCATCACTCAGACCAGTGACTGAGAGGATAGAGCCTAGAAGATCGGTACCAATAGTTTCGATGAACTTTGCAAAGTCCTTGCCTGTTAGATAGTCAATGGTTGCCTCCACGAAACTGATGACTCGTGGGAGAAGAGTGGAGACCTGGCCCGAGGTCATTCCGAGGGTTGCAGCAAGAGTCTTGTTCAGAAAGGCTTGCAGTGTGTTCTTTGTGAAGAAGCTGAATATAGTATCAAATACTCCCTTACCTTCTGAAACAACTTGGCTAATTATGTCCCAGAGACCGTCCTCGGTACCTAGAATCTGACCGATAAAGTCCTTCACCATATCGGGGACAGAATCAGGCAAGAGCGCTGTGATTAGTTCTCCAACTATTTCTAATATACTAGCAATATCACCTCGAAAGTTAAAGAGAGCTTTCAATATAATATTCAAGTAGTCCTTGAACTCAGCCATGAATGGGAACTCGTTCGCTATGGCTTGTACAATTGATTTCAGTGGGGACTCGAGATCGAAGTCCTTCACAATTCCAATTATTGGTTCAAGGACTTCGAATAAACCCTTGATGGTTTCGATAAGGTCTGTGGGTATAGATATTACAGTTGAACCGGAGTCACCCAAGACACTCAAGAGCACATCGATTATCTCACCAATAGGTCCTCTGAGAGCAGAGAGCAGTGGTATCTCTCCAAGAATATAATCACTCGAGGGAACTTCAGCTAAGGAGCTTATTCTAATTGCAGGGGAGAAGTCTTCTGGCAGCTCTTCCTCCTCTACCTCGACCAGATTTCCCTCTTCACTCATTTGATAGAATGTTGGTTCTATAGTAGGTGCATGCTCTGCCCACATCGCATCAGTTCTTTTCTGCAGGTCTTCCTCGTCAATCTCACCAACTGCATCAATTGGCTCAATGCTTCTCTCAAAGAATGTTTGAAAGTTATCACCATAAATTTTCAACGCGATTGTCCGAAGATCTCCAGCAGCATTCTCATAGTCCCTGCTGACATTTGCCCTTGTTGAGATAGCTTCATGTATCGTCCACATATCAAAGAAGGCAAGAAGTAACCCATCCACTTGTTCTGCCTTGCTCGTACGAATATTCGTGTCCCTATCGTCAAGGAATCGCTCCAAGCTTAGAGTATTTCCCATTCCAACGATATGTTGTGTCATATCATGTTCTGCCAACAGGCCATAGAATTGACTCCAAGTGATGTTCATATCACGAAAGTGTACGCTTTCCAAGTCCGAACTCAAAGCATAGATGGCAATCCATGGTTCTGCCATTAGCTCATAATCTAAGCTTGACCAGTCACGTATTGGCACCATGCGTATATGTTCAAGTCGAAAAGCAAGTACCTGGTGAACATTTTCTGCTATCGTTGTCAATAGATTATTTGACGGATCATAGAAGATCAATATAGGGTCTATCTCATACTTAGCCATTGGGTCTGGAAATAACGGTTCATCCTGTTGCATCATCTCGCCAGCCCAAACCGCTTGTGGCATAATCCCAACAACCATCATAGCGATAAAAATAGCAGAAACTAGTTGTACTCTCAATAGTCTCCGGTTCATATGCATTTGTTCCTCCTCTCCTAGCGTCTAGCTGGAGAGGATGCAATTCAAGCCATGTCTACATGGTGACAATTACACACGTATCTTGCATTAAGCAAATGACAACGCGTGCAATCCTTTACTCTCTCCTTAGACGCTTAGCGAACTAGCACCGAAATAACATAATACCGATATATTGTTTCTGATATTTTTCTAGACTCTTTCTCTGCTCTAGAACCAATCTATCACAAGTATAAAGATCCCCGGAATGGAGATGTTCTTGAAGAGCTTGAGCAGTCAATTGATTGAGAAATTGTTATTGCAGACCGACTTTATGGAACAATGCAAGAATTCAGAAGAGAACTAGCCGCGTCAAATGGTTCATAGTTCATGATAAACAAAAGGATGCGCCGATTACAAAGGAACTTCAAGTAAAGGAACTCCAGCCAAAACAAGAATCACAAATGTAAGGCCTGCCTCCAGCCACCTCGACTTCGTTTCAAGGGAGAATTGACTTCCTATTCGAGAACCAATTGTTGAGCCTATGAGTACGATTAGACCCGGGAGCAGTAATAACTGCCCTTGGCCCCAATAGAGAACGACTCCAACAATTGAAGTAAAGATTGCTGCAAAAAGGGCTGTCGCTATTGCCTTGTGCATCTCAACATTGAGCAATCTCTGCAAGGGTACAAACAAAGACCCTTCACTACCTCCTCGCATGCCAGTGAGTGTATTGAAAACTAGTGTTCCTGAGACTAATTTGTTGAATGACGGTGACAGCTGTTCTGACAATCTTGGAGCTATGCGATGTAAATTCATTGCGACAACAGAGATGATAGAAACAAAAAGGAAAATGATTGCTAGAAGAAGCGCAGAAGCCGCCAAATCAAAGACCAGTAGTGTCCCAATGATTGTTCCAAATGCTCCTCCTAGAACCATGTAGGCACCAAGGCGAAGATCTATGTTTTTTCTCTGGGACATAGCTCCAATAAAGCTTGAAAATGGCAGGGCGATGAGATTAATTCCGTAAGCCGCAATAAGCGAGAATCCAATCAGATTTAGTAAAGGTATTCTAATGGACCCTCCACCAATTCCAAAGAGCCCACTTGCTAGACCAGC
>JAEORX010000136.1 GCA_016840685.1 Candidatus Thorarchaeota archaeon | reverse complement strand
CAGTGAATCAAACCTACCTTTCAATTCTGGAGGAGTAGCGCTCATACCCAAATCTGTCAGCAGAGGAGAGTCTTTCATCCACTCAACCTCTCTTATTAGTGCTCGAATTTCTTCTTCATCCTCGGGTGCAATTTGTATCAAATCCTGGGTTAACTTTCCAAGATCATGAGTGAATTCGATGGATTTTGTACCGGCCTCATTTACAAAACGGAGGTAGTTTGTCATATCTACAATCTCGTAAGAACCAACTGCTCCTATCTCAGTATAAACATCGTAGATACTAGTTCCAGGTTTGTGACAAATTAGAAAATGTATACCACCATCAATCAAGTATTCCCCTCTTCTCCAGACTGCTGCAACACCACCAGGCTTGGAGTGATGCTCGAAGATCCTACTTTGATATCCATTCATCTGAGCATAGCAACCAGTCGAAAGACCAGCAAGCCCAGCACCAATAATGATCATTGATCTTTGACTCATTACAACTCAATCTCCCAATTTGTCCTGTATTGACGCAATAATTTGCTCCATAGCCTTGTTCCAAACCTCTGCCATCGAGATTTCAGTGGAAATCGCTCTCGCCAATCCTGAGTCGGCTTGTCTGTTCTGAGTTTCAATAGCTCTTAGCATTGTAATGAATTCTTGATTGATTGTGAGGAGTTGATGAAACATTGACAAAATGAGATTGGATGAAGATTGAAGACGATAACTGAATCCTATCTTTCTCGAGCCAGATTTTTCTACGATACCATAACTCTCCAGAATCTTGAGAGCTCTATTTACAGAAGGAACAGAGGTTGAAGTAGAGAAGAGGTTACTCAAGCGTGTTGATATCCCCTTTTGCGTCCACTCATTTGGCTCTAGCAATAAAAGCCCCTCAATCCATCCACAATAGGGAGGATAACCATAATGCTCGTAGGCTCTTCCAACAACCTCTAGGAATTCCTTGCGTAGTTTGTTTGAAACCAAGGGCAATCCTCGGAAATAATATATCCCCAAATCTTATTAATTTCATGTTTTTGAAATTCAGGATTTCAATTTTTTGAAAAGAAGAAGGCGCCATGATTGAAGAGCTCATGGCACAACATCTTGGATCAGGAAATCTCGTTCTTTCTTGATTCTAACATCTGAGTAATCTCGTTCCTAATCGATCGAGCTATGACTAGAGCCATCTCTACTTTCTCTGGAGAGGATGGACGTTCTCCCACGACAAGGAGTGGATCATTCAATGCCTTTTCAGTTTCGTTTTCAAGAACAGAAGTATCTGCACCTGATGAAGCCAGAGTCCCTGCGATGTCCTTGATGCGTGTCAAGGTAGCCTTCAATGATCTCTTCTTTGTTGCTTCCAAGTCCCAATCAGCAAGAGCATTTTGAACCTCGGACTCGAGTTTTTTCTCCTGACTAGCAAGGAAGGCAATCACCTCATCAAAGGCTGGTGTGAGCTTTTTGAGCGTATACTCCTTCTTTTCGAGATCTCTCTTCCTAGAGAGTTCTTTCATTAGATTCTCATCACCCACTATAGCATCAATTGTGTCGGTCATATCATTCACAATTCGAATTCTTGCCTTAGCCAAATCCAAATTACCATCTTCAATATCTAATCGACTTTGTTTTATTGATGCTATCATACTATCAACAATTCGTATTAGTGGTTCAGCTTCTAGCTCAGAAACCTCAATGGACTCTTTTAGCAAACCGACTCGACCATCAGTCAGATCCGCATCGCGTTTGAGTTGTTCACTCACCTTGTAATCCTTAAGGGTCAATGTCCCAGGACCTGCTTGGAAACTATACTCAGTCTTCAGTTTATCATAGTAAGAACCACGAACGAGAATCGAGAATTCCTTCTCACCTACAAGCGGTTGCGCCGATCGTAGGACAACGGAGATGTCAAGAGTTTCCCCATGTGGCAGATTTCCTGCAGCCTTTGTTCGTTCTCCCGAGATTAAACTCAGTCCTTCATCAAGATGCCACTCAACAGAGAAATTGAGGGCTTCACCGTCTCCTGTATTCCTAATCATTACACGAACAGGAAACTCCTCGGTGAATGTGACATCATTGGGGAGGATAAGTTGGGACGATAACTTTGGGACCTTTAGCTTTCCTCGCAAAATCTCTCGGACCATATCGAGACCTTTGTCTACATATTTTGAGAACTCCTGGCTGTTAGCACTTGCCAATGCAGCCTTTAGCTCTGTTACAGCAGCATTCTCTGCTGAAGCAAATGATTCAAGGTTCACCGATTGAATGGAACTCTCGAGCATTTGAGGAATCTGACTCAACCTAACCGTAGCGGGAAGTCGTATCTTAGATGAATGTTCAGCGACGAACCCTCGAGCCTTATAGAAGCCTTCTGCCTCTTTTCCAATCATTATGTACATCATGCAGGCAGTCATTGCGAGGGCAGTCCCCTTGCTCGTTTCTGCATCTTCACTCCACATCAGGTGTTCAGCAGATGCATTGAGGAGATCCTCTGCAGCTCCAGTATAGGCTTCCACAGCTTTGGTGGCATCACCGAGCTCTGAATACACATCGCCAGCCGCACACATATTCGCCGCAGACTTCTTGTAGCTCTTCCCTCCACGATACTCGTTTGCGGATTTCAGAAACGCATCTGCAGCCATGGCGTACTCCTGCTCTGCTGCTCCAACATTACCAGACCTTTCTGCCTCTGCAGCCCTCTGTAGATGTTGACTCCCAGCAGACTGTCTGATAGCATCTCTCTGTGACTCCTCTATCCATCTTTTTGCTCGTTCTTCTGACATCTTGTATCTCTCTCCTACGCGAACTGTGGTCTTCTTTGAGTCTATCCCTTTTGTATTTTCGGAGCATGGAATTACTTCAGAGTTCCTGCAGTTCTTTTGTTTTCCTAATAGACCTCACGTGGGGAATGCCTTAATCGATCAGGTAGTCCTCCGCCATGACCCTCGATGACCAGTTCGTATCCTCTGCCAATACGACCCTTCGAGGCGGTCTGAAAACCCACTTTCTCGATGCCACGAGCATTCCTTTCGGCAGCTCTTCGCTCAATCATACTGGCCCCACTGGGTACAACAAGAATGAGCTTCTTCGTAGAATCATCAACTGTGAGAGTTATGGGGGTGCTTGGCGTCCCAGAGCACTCATGAAATTGACTGTTCTTGTATTCAAGCATATGCTTCATCTAGACCATTACACCATCCAGTAGTCGGTTCTGGAGAAAACCTGACTTGGTTACATATTAGGATTTGCGGGATGAAGCAAATTAGGAAAAAGAAAGAGAAGGAGAGCCAAAGGACCGATTTGGTCCCTAGGCTCAAATCAAGAATTGATTCTAAGGATTAGTCAGGCGGAGGCGGTGGTGGAGGTGTATCATCAAGTTTTGTGTCGACCGGTCTGAGTACCGAATCGCGCTTCTTCCTTGTGAAGACAAAACCCATTATGATAAACAGTAGGCCTACTACTGCCACAATGGCACCAATCAAGACGGTATAACCAGGTACGAAATCGTAAGCTGGGTTAGAGTTTGCCAGCAAAGCAATAATGGCACCGCCAATCACTAAGAGCGCACCAAAACACACAGGTCCGGAACGCGTATACTCTCGCCATGTCAAATAGCTCAATTTTGTAAGCTCCTAATCGAGACCTTACCACGCAGTCTCGTCTGATTGTAGATGAGGCGCCCGTAGCGATTTAAGATTATTGGGTAAGTTCAACTTCATTCCAGAGAGATTCCAACAATACAACCTGTTGATGAAGTGTTGACAATAATCCTAGCGTCAGATAGCTCACTCAACTTACTAGCAAGCATCTCATGAAACACACAAGGATATCCAGGAGGAATACGAGAGCCTTTGGGATCCAATCCCCTACAGATATCTAGGATCTTACATGATCGGACTTCGATTGTTGCTTTTCCAGGTCCAGTCTTAGGAAGTTGACTATCACTAGAGCATGCTTGAATCAGAGCACCAAACTTCATGATCGCGGTTGAAGGTTCATTTTGATCAGCCATAGCCCATTTTCGAATGAGGGCATCGGCGATTTTATTGAACATCATCTCCATATGCCCTTTTGGCAACTCTGCGGCATATGCAGCAACCTCACATATCATTATGGCATGAGACTCGAGAACGCTTTCCCAGGCATCTCCACCAGTTGTTCGTGGAATGAGGGGCACTACACCAATCCTCATGTCTGGTAGATCAGAGGAAGCTGCTGTATCTTCAGATGAAACTATAACCTCACCACGAGCCTCAGCAGTAACTTCGCCAACAGTTGTGCCATCCTCGTAGGATAGTTCAGGAATCTCATAGTTTGGGCAGATACCCGCAGTCTGATATTGACGTGCGAATTGCATCAATCTACCTGCCATCATTGCCACAGCATGTCTACTGAGTCCCTCAACCCGAATGTGACCATAAGCCACTCCCACAATGTTATCTAAACTCAGATCTAGGATTGGTTTCTCCGTGATGATCTTTTTTCCTCGAACAACACGGACAGCCCATTTCTCATCCATGACACCTGCTTGTGCGCCATAGCTGGTATTGGTGATGCCTACGAGTGGAGAGATTGGAAAGAAACTACTCATGATAACGCCTCAATGACAACCGGTATGGGGTTCTTCAACCGCTCAGGACTCAAAAGGATATTGTGGCTGTAGTTATCATTGAATAGACTCTTGCTCTTTAGTCAGTAAGAGAATAAGCGGAGTCAGTAACTATTCAGCTTCTGCTCCTTTTATTTTCTAGATATACCCCGAGAGTGGTTCTGTTGCTCCTCTTGGCTGTCGCTTTTTCACCTGCTCCGCTAGTGACAGAAACCGTTTGGCATCATCTGGGGATATGCTGGGTCTTACTTCCTTGAGTGCCTCTTCGAAATGATTCATCTCGACAGGTTTTGGTTTCCAATCAGCTCTTACAGCAGCCATTGCCGCCTCACGAATCAGACCTTCAATATCCGCTCCTGAAAAGCCCTCTGTCAAGTCTGCAAGCTTTTCAAGTTCAACACTAGAACCCAGGGGCATGTTACGTGTGTGAACTTGTAGTATCTCAAGTCGAGCTTCTAAGTCGGGAGGTGGTACAAATACGACAGCATCAAACCTACCAGGCCGTAGAACTGCTGGATCAAGAATGTCAGCTCGATTTGTAGCTCCTATAACTAGGACATTTTGAAGAGTCTGCATTCCATCCAACTCGGCCAAGAATTGGTTCACAATTCTCTGGCTGACACCAGTATCGTCACTTCTTCCACGAGTACTAAGAATCGCATCTATCTCGTCGAAGAAGAGAACACAGGGTGCTGTCTGTCTAGCCTTCTTGAAAATCTCCCTTACAGCTTTCTCAGACTCACCAACATACTTGTTGAAAATCTCAGGGCCCCTTACAGAGATGAAATTAGCCTCGCTCTCTGTGGCTACTGCTTTTGCTAGGAGTGTCTTTCCTGTGCCTGGCGGTCCAAATAGAAGCACACCCTTAGGGGGTCTGATCCCCATCTCCCGAAACACTTCTGGTCGCTTTATTGGGGCTTCGACTGCTTCCTGAAGTTGCATCTTAACTTTAGCCAGACCACCAACATCATCCCAGCTAACATTGGGACGTTCAACGAGCACTTCTCTTAGAGCTGAAGGAGACACGTCATTCAGCGCGAGATCGAAATCAGCCTGGGTGACAAAAAGTGTGCTCAGAACATCCGTGGGTATATCTCCTGTATCAGGATCAACATGAGGAAGTGCTCTTCGCAGAGCTTGCATTGCTGCTTCTCGTGCAAGGGCCGATAGGTCAGCACCAACAAATCCATGAGTCTTAGCTGCAAGTCTAGTAAGGTCCACACCTTCATCAAGGGGCATTGATCTAGTATGAATGTGAAGTATCTCTAGTCTGCCATCAACATCTGGTACGCCTATCTCAATCTCTCTATCAAAACGTCCAGGACGCCTAAGTGCCTCGTCGACATCATCAACTCTATTGGTGGCTCCTATTACAATCACTTGCCCTCTACCAGCAAGTCCATCCATCAGGGCTAGTAGTTGTGCAACAACACGTCTTTCGACTTCTCCTGTTACCTCTGCACGTTTTGGTGCAATGCTATCGAGCTCATCAATGAAGATGATACTTGGAGCATTCTTCTCAGCTTCCTCAAATGCTTCTCGAAGTTTCTGTTCGGATTCACCGTAGAACTTTGACATTATCTCAGGACCATTGATGACCCTGAAATTAGCACCTGACTCGTTTGCAACGGCCTTTGCAATCAGAGTCTTTCCTGTTCCCGGTGGTCCATGAAGAAGTACACCTTTCGGTGGAGCGATACCAAGCCTTCTGAACAACTCAGGTGACTTCATTGGCAGCTCGACCATTTCACGAATCTTGACAAGCTCCTTTCCAAGACCTCCAATGTCCTCATACGTCACATCCGGAATAGTCACTTCCTCAGGCTTTGCAGGTTTTGTCAACACCTCAACTTGAGTGGCCGGAGTAACTCGGACGTGCTTACTTGGTGCAACATTTGTCGCTATGAACTGAAGACCCTGACCAATCGAAGAGATTAGAATTATGTCACCTCGCGTTATTGGCTTGTTGATTATCTGTTGCTTCAGATAGCTTTCAAAACCTGGTTGAAACCGGAGTGGTTGGTTTGGAGCAATGACTACTCTTGTTGCTTCAGGTACAGTGGTCTTACTAACTTCCACCATTTCACCGAGTCGTACACCAGCGTTTGTTCTGATGAGGCCATCCATTCTAACCATATCTAGAACCTCATCCTCCTTTAGACTAGGCCAAGCAACAGCTACGGTTTCTTTCGTCCCCTTCAAGAGCACAAAGTCCCCTGAATGAATGCCCAGATGATTTCTGACATCTGAGTTTAGCCTTACAATACCACGGCCTTGATCCTTTGGCATGGCAGCTGCAACTTTTAATCGAACTGATTCTTCACTCATTCAAATCACACCATCAATATTCAATTCTCAAGTATCCATCATTTGCACTAACGCCATCATCGTTACTCTTGACTGCTGTAATCTCTAACACACCATTTCGTTGTGTGGCTTTCGATTTTTCGAGATCAATATGAAAACCAACCTCAACATCGAACTCATGACCCTTCTGATCATACCTGAGAGTAATCCTCGACCCACTGATCTTGATCTGTGGAACTTCTGTTTCATTACGCTCTTCAACCAGAATCAGAGTACTATCATCAAAATCTATCTTCTCAACGACTGGTTCATCATTCTGAGGATCAATTTGTGTTTCATATAGGTCATTGACATTTGAGCCATTCCATGACTTAATTCTCACACTACCCTCTGACATGCTACCAAAAGCATCCATGAACTGTTCAATCATCTTACGGAAAACTGACTCAAAGTCATCATCTATCATTTGGAAAATTACCTCCAGTTACGAAGCCCCGGGCGGCTGCTGCCGCCCGCCGAGTCACCGTTGGGGCTTCTTTCTGTATGGCTTGTCAGCCAGTACCTAGGATACCATTTGGTATATTAGTATATAAGTTTCACTGTAGAGACAAAAGTTGATGGAATGTATAATTATGAATCACCGATAGATGCACAACACAAG
>JAEORX010000135.1 GCA_016840685.1 Candidatus Thorarchaeota archaeon | reverse complement strand
GCGTACTTTATGCAATCGGTTTCTTGCAGCTAATCATTTTGAGGACACTCCTTCAGAAAGCCAGTATAGTGTCTATGCATCAATGGTGGTTGCTCTAATTGCGGTAATACTAACTGGTTTCGTGTGGGCATCACTGCTTGTGACATTTAACCCGGATTGGAGATTGTTGCCGCTGATTGCCAATACGACGATTAATTTTGTGTTGTTCTGGTGTCTGTTTGAGGTACAGCGTGCCGGAGGAATCATGCAAGCGTTCCTTGTTTCGGAGTAGTTTTATCCCATCCTTAGAGATAACCTGAAAAATTATTCTAACAGGCCTTCAAGCTCCTTCATATGGTGAATCAAAATACAATTCGAAGGCGCTTTTTCAGCTTCTTTTGGGTCGCACCATGTGATCAGTATTGGGAGGAATTCAGCTCTCTTTGCTGCCTCAACATCGTAGTTGACCTTGTCACCAACATAGGTGCACTTTCTTGGATTGGTCTTGAGCTTTGACGCAACTTGAATGAGCATATACGGAGATGGTTTTCGATATCCTGGGACACAAGAGTACTCAATCGCATCAAAGAGATGAAGCACATTTGCTGCCTCAAGTCTAGGAATGGGATCGTTTCGCCTATTAGATGCAATTCCTAGGGCATAACCTTGCTCATGAAGCGTTTCAAGGACATCTCTGCAGGATTCTAGGAATTTCGGTTGAGATTTGGAATATTCTTTAACCCATTTCTTATGAGTCTGATAAGCCATCTGCGCAAGATCTCCTTCCACTCCGAGTTTTTCCAGCAAAACCTGATTGTATTCAACCGAGTCATCGAAAGAAGGCAACCAATGTGGATCTGCATTTGTTTCCACAAGATGCTTGTCAAAAAGTGCATCTGCAGATTCAGCGATTGACAATAGTTGTTGGTCTGAGTGATCAGCGAGTTTCGTGAGCCCAAGTTCTTTCAGAATGAAACGTGTCATTGAAATAATCTCTCGCGGTGTATCATAGAGAGTTCCCCCCATGTCGAACACTATTGCCTGTATATCCTTCCGGCTCATGCAGAATCCAAATCATCTGCGATTAATAAGTAGCTAATACTGATTGCGTTTGAATTGTCCAAGAGTAGGAAATATGGGTTAACTAGACTTATTATTCGATAGTTAGAACACGTGTTCCAAGAACAACAATTCAAAGAATTAACGAGAGAGGAGTTCTGTAAAACTACCGTCTGTGCTTGAGACGCCGACGCATTGTTCGATCTGCTTGGAGTCGATACCTTCTGAGAACAGTCGATGTGCCCTTCGAACGTGCCAGTTTAGTCTTGTTTGCAACGGTCATCTTGATCATCTCAGGATAATGGTGTGGGGGCCTGACCTAGGGAGTCCGCCCCCACTGTGTCTCTGATGCCGGGAGGTGCACGGAGACAGCGAATTGACCTCATTGGATAATGAGGAGCGTAATGTGTCAGGAACTCGCGTAGAGGTACCGCAGGCTCTGCGCGTCTTGGTCTGTCGGTTCACGGTCGCTGTCCAGAAGACCATAGAGGGTATGAAGCACTTCTGCATTCTTTTGGAGGGTTGATGTTGGTCGGTTTTCTTTGGCCATCGCTTTTCACTCCGTGCTCAGTTACTGTGGTACAACACACCTCTACTTCCACTAAGTTTCTTAATAACACTTGGCGTTATGTGGCACTGCACTCTCGTGTCCCCAGAATAATACCGTGATTACATATGGAGAACATAGCCACAGAATGCCTCCAGACGGTTAGAACTCTCACTGTAGGGCGGCCTGTTTTTCTTGTTCCAATAGAAGAAAAGGGGAGAGGGGGTTCGGTCTTACTCTCTGAAAATCGCATGAGGGCTGTATCAATTGTTGTGTGAGTTGAAATCCGAATCTATTTATGTCGCATCGAGTTGCATCATCGAACACATCGGGTGTGACTAGACCATTGGCAAGAAAGATAGTTCTAGCTGCTCTTGGGATCATCATGATTCTTGTAGCAATAGTGGCAATCATACCACTCCTTCAACCACTTCCAAACGGAAACGGTACAGAAGACAGAGATGTGGTGTTGACAGTCAGCATCATTGATACGACCAAGAACTACACCATGGAAGAACTGATGGAGTTCCCATCTTTTTCAGGACTGGCGGGTTTTATCAAGACCGCAGCAAACCCACCCATTCCAGGGGACATCTTCAATTACACTGGAGTGCGTGTGTCGGACCTGCTTGTAGACATCG
This sequence comes from Candidatus Thorarchaeota archaeon, assembly GCA_016840685.1. Lineage (GTDB taxonomy): Archaea > Asgardarchaeota > Thorarchaeia > Thorarchaeales > Thorarchaeaceae > SMTZ1-45. Next base: position 5,369 of record JAEORX010000135.1, on the reverse strand, counting down.
GAGGGCTCCCAGAGAACTACACATTGGAGGTGCTCAGTAGTGATAATTATGCGATGTATTTCTCAAAGTCCGAGGTACAGGGAGAGCTAGCTGCTTATGACTCAATCACTGCAGAGCTAATTGGACTCAGGAACTTCACCATGGTCCTCGCATATGAGGAGAATGGAGAGCCTCTTTCCGTAGAGTTTGGGGGTCCGCTGCGTATAGCGTTCCTCCCCACTGATGGAAACTATATGTCTGCTGGACACAGTTGGTCAAAGTTCGTGACCAATCTCACCATTATCGATGAAACCCCCCCTTGGTCTCTGGAGCTTGATGGGGTGACCTCATGGAATATGACTCATGACGTGTACTATTCACTTGGATCGTGCCCACACCACAGAAGAAGCATCTCACAGGGAGATGTGGTCTATTCAGGCGTTCCACTCTGGACATTGATAGCATCCATGGATGGAGGTCAGGATGATCACTTCAGTTTCAACTCTAGCCTCATTGCATCAAACTATACTGTCACAATCTGGTCTGGGACAGGAGAGAACATCAGCTTCACTTCCTACCAAGTTGCGTACAACAACAGCCTGTTGATTGCAGGATGGGCGGATGACGAGTTACTGGCATCACCAGACTGGCCGCTAATGCTTGTGACAGACAATGACTTTCTCTTTGGGAACATCGTTCGAATTGTGATGAGTGATTGGTAGTCGAAAAAAGAGAAATCATCCGGTAAGATTCGAACGGGTAAAGAATTCGCAGAGAAACTAAGTCAGCCTTTTGGCAGCATCAATCCAAGACTGAATCTTATCCTTTGTGAACTTGTAGCCAGCAGGAACTCGGACATCACCCTCATCAAGAGCTTCTTTGATCTTGTTGAACATATCCTCTGCAGAGGCTGCCGCGAGCTTCTTCAGGTCAGTGATTCCAGTGGCAAACACGATTGCCTCAGCATCCTCCTCAGACACCTCGTCAAGCCAGGCAAACCTGCTCATTGCAATCCAGCGTTCTGCCTGTGACTTGTTGACATCACAGGTCTCAGCAACCTTGGTGGTATCAGCCATCATGAGGTCTGCAACAGTGGCAATACCAGCAGCCCTGAGCTCTTTGCCATAGACCTCACCTATTCCTTCAATTGTTTCAATGGGAAGCTTGGTCAGTCTAGCAGCAGGCGCCTCTACTTCGGGAACATACTCCTCAGCATGTTCTTCTTCAGGCTCAGGAATGTCCTTGACCTTGGGTGTAGGTCTGGGTTTTGCTTCAGGTTCAAACTCATCTGCAATGTCCATGACACAGGCATAGACTAGTAGAATGAGTGCCACCCCATAGACAACATAGGAAATGGTCCGATCTAAAGGTCTGATGAAAACATACGCAATAACTGCCAGTATCAGTCCGATGATAATTGCAGCCACAGCTCTCTTGTCACTCAGCAATCCAGGACTCATGGTTCTAGTTCTCCTTTATCTGGAGAACAGGAATGCAAGATATCAATGCATCTATTTGACTGCATCTCTATTTTGCATTATTTCGTTCCTCTGAACTTCTGAAGAACTGCTTGAACTCCGCATCAGTTGGCTGGATCTCGTGCTCCTCGCAAACATGGATGAGATCTTTCTCGATTGCTTCAAGAACTAGTGTACACCCTCTAGCTTGGGACACACCATATGTTGACACACCTTGAGCGAGGTAAACAGGTTTTGAGCAGTGTTTGGTGTCGAGATCAGTCATCAGCTGTTCAAGTATACGATAGCGTTTTGGAAACTCCTCTTCTGATGAAATCTTGAAGTATTTGACGAGATTTCCATCCATTGTTGTGTCAAAGATGTAATCTAACATCTCATTGATTCTCTCATCAATTGTCGTAGATGGTCTCTCGTCGAAGAGATCATCGAGGTATGTACTGACCTGCATTGCATAGGCTTCCATCCTCCTATTCTGCTCGAGAGATGCAGATTTCACGGTGATGAATGCACAGATGAGATTGCGAGTCTGGACAGCACGAATGATGTCAGAGATGGGGATGACCTGCATCTGCTCTTCATCGAACATCTCAAACTCTTCCCTGAAGTGCGTGACTGCAGAAACAAAGGCAGCCACAATTCCCTCATCAAACCCACCCTTTGGAATCTTCGAATATATTGGAATGCCGCTCTTCTTGTGAAGTACAATCACGCCGATGAGATTGTCAACATCATCGAATCGGCGTTTATTCACCAGGTCAATATTAAGCTGTTTTTTCTTTCTGCCCGAGTAGATACGTAGTACAATAAAGAATACAACTAATGAAATTCCCACTCCACTTCCTCCATAAATAATAGGTGTCATTCGAACCCAGAGGTTGATTTCTTTGAAAAAGGGCAAGTCAAACTGCTGGACAATCTTGTAGTTGTCTTTGAATACTCTAATTTCAAGCCTGTATTCTGTTTCTTCTACGTAGAGTTGGAATGAATGTATGGCTGAATAAACCCCCGGTGTTGAGGTTTCTTCTTCCATTGGAGTAAATTCACCTGCACGATTGGGTGACAATCGATATTCGACAAGAGCATCTTCAACTGGAATTGAGGTCCCATTAATCACAAGATCTACTCTAATACTAAATTCAGATCCTTCAACTGCAGAACTTGGAGTGAGTAGATTTATCCGAATTGGAATTTCATCGACTTCCAGAACATATTCAATATCACTGCTGGCATGGCCAAATAGTTGAGCAGTCACCGTGAATGTCCAAACACCAATTCGTTCTGGAACAATAGTTACAACATATCCATTCGCGGTCTCCAAATATGACCAGTGATAACCTGAATCTGGAACACCTTGAATGTCCAATGATGCTCCAGATATATTGAGCGAAGTATCTATCCGTTCATATAACAGGACAATTTGGCATTCCTCCGAGTACATCATTGAGCCTGAATATATTCCATTTGATACTCGAAGAGACGTTGGGATTCTTCTGGCTCCAAGGGTGAATCCTGCATAATCAGATTGGTATCCAGCCTTACTAGCTTTAAAGATGATATCGAATGTTCCTAGCTCGGTTGGTGTAATAGTCATTCGATAAATTCCACTACCCTGATCTTCATACACAGAAAAGTTAACACCAGCAGGAGGATTCTGAATTGTAATAGTTGCTCCCTCCAATCCAATAGAGTCCTCATCCATATACTCTAGATAGACCGTAAAATTCTGGTCAAGAGAAATTGTTTCACTTGCATTCAAAACGGTGAGACTTGTAGCAATTGCTGTAGCTGTAAGGGTGAACAACACGAATCGCGTCTGGTGGTTTTCTAGTTTGGCTTGAACGAGAATAGTGTAAGAGTCTGCCGCTTGTGGAGTCAAAAGAATTGAGTAGAGTCCAGGAGATATTGGTGTTGTCGTTCCCCATATGAGTTCTGAGTCAGATACAACACTCTCAATCGTGACATTGGCTTCGGCGAGTCCATATCCGGTTCCATTCGTATAGGAAATGAACAGCGGATAGTCTTTCCCAAAGCTGACAAAGTCAGCAGTGCCATTAAGACATGCAATGTTCGTGGAGATTTCACGTACAATCAAGAAGAATGCATCGGAGTCTCTCTGATGATAAGGCTTGAAAGCGGCAATTGTCACAAGGTATGTTCCTGATAATCTAGGAGTGAACTCTATGTAATAGTTGCCTGATCCAAGATCTACAGGGGGAGGATAATATAATGCAGTTTCATTGCCACCGGTGTAGGTGACATTTATCTGAGCATTTGGAATACCAGTGCCATTTAACATCTGAAAACGAAATGTGGCGTTGTAATGGTCAGTGAGACCAATCTCAACACTTCCAGTTCCAGGGATGTTTAGTTCTGTTGCTATATCATTTACAACCAAAACAAACACTGCAATAGCAGGTTCTGAGTTTTGTTCAGTGGCAACAAAGCGCACGGTGAAGACACCAGGAGAGTGAGGAGTGAGTGTTACAGAATAGTTACCTGGTTCTCCGCCCACTTCAGTTACAGGAGTACGTTCTAATCCTGCGAATGGGATAACACTATCGACAACAACATTTGCACCCGAAATTGGTTCATTTCCCTGGTTTTCATATAATAGTGTAAGCGGGAAAGAAACATCAAGGTCTACTCGCGTCGAAACTCCTTCGAAAATAGAGAGTGTGCTTGCTGTTGGACTAATTATGAGTGTGAGAAGTACAATCTTTGATTGATGATATGGCTTGTTGAATGTTACATTAAGCAACCAGGTGTCTGCATTCTTGGCACTCGTATCAATGGAGATAAAGAAAACACCAGGAGTGATGTCCTCGGTGACTGACCAGAATCCCATAGTCCAGTTAACAGTCGTAACAATATTAGTTTCATTAACTACTGGACCCCACATTTCCGTTCCATAATCATACCACTCGAAATTGAAAGTAAGGGAGATTTCGTCCCCCCATTCTGCTGCAGTCCATGGTGCATTCGGTGAGGAGAGTCTAGTCACCTTTATGGAATGAACAACGATTTGACAACTGATCGGATCGTAGAAGGGACGAGTTGCATTCACAACAATGATGAAATCACCAGCTCCGGTGATTGAAGTATCAAAATCAGCCTCCCACCAATTTTGAACAGGATTCGCTACGAATGGAACAGTACTCCCGGACCAATTTGCCTTCAAAGTTACAGATGAATCTAACAGAAAGTTACTGGTATCCCCATCAGTGTATCGAACCAACGCCTTAATTGTTAAACCTGTGTCAGTCGTTATTGCTGCAGGATCAGCCACCAGATTTGCAGAGTGGTGAACTTGGAATGCAGCCCTATCATAAGCAACCTCGGTGCCATTGCTCCAATATACCTCGACCCACCACTCTCCAGCAGGTGAAGAACCAGAGTTGAATGTTCGATTAGTACTTGTGACCTGACCTAATGCACCATCTCGAAGCTCAGAATACCACATCTCATCGTAAGGATTGAACCACGTGACATTTACATTGGTCAGCGTGGCAAGGAGTTCTGTTGGTGTTCCTATAGTAATAACAGCGTGAGTAGTATTCCCAATTCTGAAAATCGTTTCATCAGTCCAGCCTCCATCAAGAATCTGTGATCTGATTGATTGTGCATAGTTTGGAGACTCCATCTTAATCTCCCACCAACCAAGACGATCAATGATTGAAGTTGGGACCGTGATTAAACCTGTGCTGATGTTGCATGAACTTGTAAGATCAGTGAGGAAGGGATCTGAAACTGTGACATTCCCCCAATCATTGGGGAAGAAAATCATCATCTCTGGATCTTCATATCCTCCAAGATAGCCAACATAGGAATAGAATGTCAAATCCGAACTAAACCCGTGGTCTATGATGTATGAGACTCCGATACTTGATATGTCAGTCCTCCAGTTTGAGTCTG
>JAEORX010000013.1 GCA_016840685.1 Candidatus Thorarchaeota archaeon | reverse complement strand
CGGTTGTGTACCCGGCGAGGAACCATCCCAGGACTTCACGATAGTCCCACCACAGTCATGCTATGTGCTTTCTCAAATTGACGCATCCTCACATCGCAAATGAGAACTCGATAGCAACATCTGGAATACAAACGCCCTCTGCGAAACTGGTCCGAACTGTTGTTCCATAATCTAGAATGACCTCCATTGAGTGAGCTTGAAATCAAGGGTGTCGTTCAAGAATCTGGACAAATGGGAAAAGAGCCGAATAAGATCCAATCAAATAAAACCGCGGTGTACAGCGGTTGACGATACAAAAGGTAGAAACTAGTGAACCAAAGAAACACTGTAAATCAAATGACTCTGGTGCTTCTTCGCATGTTCGCTCTATCATTTGTAGCGACGAAAGGGATTAGAGTCTGTTCATGCAAATCAAAAGTCTGAAGTCAATGAATCACGTTATTACTTCGCTTCATCCATCCACCTCTCCAAAAACACCTCTTTGAGAAGCATGTTGGTTATCTTCACCCATGTTGCCTTTACATCTGTCACCTTAGCACCTTGGAGAATGGAGAGAATCAATCCATCACGTAAGGCGACAATTCCTCTCCAAATAACACCAACATCCGCGTCCCTCTTGATGACACCTCTTTCCTTGAGGTCAGTAGTAAGATCAATGAATTCATCATAGATCTCCTGTAAGACTTCAGTCATTCTCTCTCTAAGTAGGTCATTTCTCGCAGCTTCAAGAAAGAGGTCAAGTCCAAAGGATTGTGTTTGAAGTGCCCGTTCAATCTTCATCCCTATGAAATCTGCAGACGCAATCCTCATCGGGTCCTCAGAAAGAATGATCGACATAACTTCGTCTTTTCGAAGATGCATGAAGAAGTCCATTACATCGAAGAAGAGCTGCTCCTTGCTCCTGAAGTATTGATATATCGCCCCCTTGCTTACTCCCAACCTCTCAGCTATGTCATCCATCTTTGTCTTATGGTAGCCCTTCTCAAGGAAGACTTGTGCACTAGTTTCAATTATGTTTCTTCTCGCCTTCTCTTTGTACTCGGGTACTACCTTTGGCACTTTGTACAAGACTCCTTGACTATTTATTGCAAACCTTGCTGTCCTCGTAAAGTTAAAATGACTTATTAGTATTTATTCTGACTCATGAGTATTTTTTATTTCAACTATTAGGTTGTGTAAGACAATGGCTGACGAAACATTCTACAGGATTCTCTTTGTTGCCCTCTATGCGCTATTCTTCAGTGTCAGAGGTTACTACCGGTTCGTGAAACCAAAACGCGATGAACCTGAGGGAATCCAGGAACGTAAGAAGTTCGAGAAGGCTGAAATCTTCATGAGCATTGTAATTCTATGTTATTTTGGGTCTGTTATTCTGTACTTGCTCAACCTGCCCTGGTTTGTATGGTCCCAGATCCCTGCCTTTCCTGAGTATATCCGATGGATTGGTGTCCTCTTGACACTCTTGAGTGTTCCCTTTCTTTGGTGGATTCACAGGACCCTTGATCGCCAGTACTCTCCTTGTCTACAGATAAAAGAGAGCCACTCATTGATTACCGAAGGCCCCTACTCAAAGGTTCGTCATCCCATGTATACTGTTCTCAGCATGTTCTCATTTGGGGTTGCTTTGGTCACTGCAAACTTCCTGACCATCGTCTTTGCTATATTGGTGTTCATCCCATTTCCATTTGTAGCCAAGAAAGAGGAACAGATGATGATAGATACCTTTGGCGAAGTGTATGTAGAGTACATGAAGAGAACTGGTCGATTCTTCCCCCGAATTTGATGATCTTCTATGTATATGAGAAGGGTAGTTTCACAATGACAAGTAGTACAAGGGATTTGCAACAGCAATAACATTCTGGAATCTTGATAAATTCATGATTCAGATTGAAAGATATGAGTCGCTCAATCTTTGTCATAGCTAGAATCTCAGAAATCGTGGAATTTGGATTAGCCTTTGCTGTTTCAATATCAACAACTGAACTGATTTTTTCTTGAAAATAATTAATTCGCTCAGTTACAATATTGTCCTCAAAGACAAGCGACATATTGCCTGAATTAGTAAGAATTCGAAATGCGGTCAAAATAAACTCAAAGTCAATATTGTTTTGATCAATAGATTCGTCTATCATTGTCGCGAGTTGATTTACACTATTTGTTTCATTGACCAGAAGTCCGATTATGACTGGTCTATGCAGCGGATTAGGTATCATGTATTCAAAACATTCGAAAATTGTGAGTCTATCTACCAAGTTTTTTTGGTCCAATGCAGTTCCATAATATATTTCACCAGTCCACAAAACAGGGTCTGTTCCTACCCCTGGCTCTTCACCCTCATCAAATATATTGTCCAATGTTATGGGTTTCAGCCCAAGGTAGCCTAGGGAGTCAGTTTCATGTGCACATCTGAGTCCCCAGTATTTCTCCATCAAAACTCCTTCTGAAATCCAGTTCTCATAACTAAGGCCGCCACGAAACGTCTGTCCAAGATATGTTCTTACACCGCTAATTACGGATTGCGTTAATCGGTTCATCAATCGTAATGTCCTCGCACTAAGGGCCGTGGCTTCTAGTGATTGATCCGCAAAACCAACAACTTCTTGAAAACCTCCATTGGGATGTTCTCTTTCCATTATCGAGTTATATGTGTCATTGAGCATATCGTGAGTTATTGGAGAACTTATGAGATCGAATTCAGATAATAGATCTATAGCAGAAAGCGTCGAAGATATTGTCGAAGATGAATCGGGTTCATCTGCAAATCCTTTCCCATCAAATGTTGCAGCCATGAGTTCATCAATTGGCACAAAATCCTCTGTTGGTCCCAATGTTGTAGTAGTTCCATTCCCTGGTCCGAAATCTAACTGATTCAGTACAAGAAGAACTGCTCCCGACGAAATAAGAATAATCGCTACAACAATGCCAGCAATATTCGAAGTTCGTTGAGAGGCCATCGACCCTCAAAACCTCCTAGACTATCACAATATGTGAATCTGTTAAAATGCATTACGGGTGAGATTTAATAAATACCTCAGTATCTTTATTAGAAAGATGTCTGAGAAAACGGATACGGGGTGGTTTGGGCTGACAAGGTTATCCCTTGTCATATCTTCTGGGTCGTCACTTGATAATGGATGCACGAAAGGACTTGGAAGATGAGTTTGGTGAAGATTTCAATCTCAAACTTTTCCACGACACAATCATTAACGCTGGGTCGATACCAGTTTCCTTCATCCCTCAACTCTACAGGGTGGCGACGAGGAAATAGCTTGTCACATTCCTCTATGTGATGTTCAGAGGTCCCTTCTAACGATTATCTTCGATTCAACATGCATGGAAGAATGGTCATTGAAGACCAAAGAGAGGATACGCCAAATGTATATCTAAGAAAGATACTTAGATTGTGACACCATTTTAGGAATTAGGAGTGGTTTGAAATTAAGACATGTCCAAAGTGTGGGAAAGCAAATGATGTGATGAGGAAGTATTGCGCTCGTTGCGGTACATCTCTCATAAAGCAGGAGGAGGAACCTGCGCCAGAACCGATTGAAGAACTGGAAGAATCATCAGTTGCAGAAACACCCAGTTTCACTGAAGATGATCGACATGTACTTCCTAGCCAAGTTGCATCTGAGCAAGTCGAAATGGAACGGAAAGTCCCTGCACCTCATAAGACAAGTGAGGCGTCTTCGCACTTCGAGGTGCCTGATGAATCTGACCAAGAAGAGATAGAGGCCTCCAAACCTCAGTCAATGGACTATGATAAGGGCAGAGAGGTAGTCAAAGACATTCTCGAGAAGGTCAGAGCTGCTGAAGCTCGTTCCAGAGGTGAAGAGGCTGTTGTATCATCAGAAACAGAAACAGACCTTGAAGCTCCGCCAGAGGAAGAGGTGGAGGAGATAGATGAGCCAACCACCTATGAAGAGTCGGTGGAAGAATACGATGCGGAAGAACCAACCGTGGAAGAATACGAGGTAGAAGAACCAACCGTAGAAGAAATTGAACCTCCTCCTCCGGTTGAAAAGCCAGAGGTTGTACGCGTAGTTAAAGAACCACCTTCTGTTTCTATTGCTGCTCATCCAAAATTAATAGATGAGAAAGTCCGCATGTTGGAATCTGACATCAAGAGCTACAACATTGAACTTGAACAGCTTAAGTCAGAGTTAAACAAGTTACGAAAGCGTCTTGATGAAGAGGTCGAACGGTATCTCGTTGCTGCTGAAACCAAACGGTCCCGCGCTGAAAGTCTAGAGCGCGAGCTCAAGCTAGCTAAAAATGAGTACAAAGAAGCTGACAAGGAGTACAAGAATGCTGACAATCGACGCAAGAAGGAGCTCTCAAATGCAGAAAAGCGGATTAGTGAAGTTGAGAAGCGAATCAGGAAAGCAGAAGAGTCCAAAGAGAAACGGATTGTGGATTTAGAAAAAGAGCGGCTGAAGCGAGAAGAAGCAGCTGGAAAATAGAACCAATCTTGAAAAGAGTTGGCAGGCAAAAGACTGCCAACTCATGTATACTTCTTTCATGAGCTCATACATTTTATTTATGCGACACTCTAAGGTAAAAACCAAGTATCTCCACACCAAAGTAGAGGAAGGAACACCAGGAGGCAACGTCGTGATTTTGGTCAGTACTACATCGGTCGATAAATCTCAGCGGGAGGTTCTATCTCCATAATGGTTTGGTTGTCAGTACTCCACGACTCTATCTCACCTGCCCAGCTAGGTTGAATCTCTGCTCTTGGACGCAGGTAGACTTGCACCCAGTCATATGGTTGAATCATCACATGCCATGCTATCTCCATCTCCCATTGACTGGACTTGAAGAGGTAGTGGCCTACTATCAAGATCCCTGCACAGTTGAAGATTGGTGTCCACGAGGTGGTTTCATTTATGCCTAACTCTGGATGGTTGGCTGCTAGGTAGTCGATAAATACATCCCTTTTTTCAATCACCTCCTCCACTCCATCAAATGTCCAATTCCAGACCAACATGAACGCAGAGTCATGAGCGATAAGATCTCCAACAGAGAGGGTGACCTCAACCTCTATGCATGTGTCAATGTGGCTTGAGTTGGGGTAGAGAAAGACCTCCAGTAGGGGTGTCTGTGGCCAGTAGACATAGTCAGTATCAATTGATGTGTTGGTCTGGATGTCAAGCTCATAGGTTGTTATCTCTTCTGAGGTATCAATCTCAACTAGAAACCATCCAATCTCTCCAGGACTTGAGTTCAACCTGTCAGGGATGAAGCTGATGTCGAGTCTGGCTGAACCTACGTTCAAGTAGATCAAGACTGCTGCAAATGAGCTAAAGATGACAATCAACAAGACAATAGCAACAGACAGTCGTTTCGAAGCACTCATCTTCATTACCTCAAAGATGTATTGAGTCCAATCAAATAAAGAGCTACTGAACTGAGCATTGGTGTTTGCCTATCAAATCTTCAGAAAGTCGGCAGGAATTCGGACTGAATGTGTGCATCGAGTATCTCCCTTAAGGAGTGACTCCGTCATCGCGACCTCCACTGACTGCTGAAATATCCCCTCCCACAGCTGCTTCACCCATCCTCCAGAGCAACAGCAAAAGGTTGGAGATATCTTCTCCTTACTTCTCTTTACCAGACCGCAATGGCAATATGCCAATCGCTTTTCCTCATCAGTGATTGCACTCTTGTATGCCTTTGGATTGTAGGGCACCTTTGTGATATTGATCATGTCACCTTTCCTGACAGGATAGTCATAGAACGAACCTCCACCCCAAGAGGTATCCTCCCACATGATTTTCAGAAGCTCATCTAGATTACCAAGTCGCTCGAATTCAGCCCTCATCTTGTTGATTCGAGTCTTGGGATATGAGTGGGGACAAGTATCGACCATGATTTGGTTTCTTGTCTTTTCATCACATGAAGCATCAAGTCTTTCCAAAGCTGATCTTATCCATTCAGTACGTTCCTCTTTTGCACGCTTGCCTGAGCCAGAAGGTACATTCTCCCAACCCTGCGCTATGATCTCACGAGTGGCATCTCCAAGGTGCTGCATCAGGCTATCAGCGAACTTTTGAAACCATTTCATTTTGCATACCTTTGTCAGAAGGCGGTGGCTAGGAGCAGAATAATTATCAGATATATTCGATTGCTCCTTTTTCTTTCTATAGCTCGTTGATTCCGAGGACATAGGTGTATCCGTAGAATGAACCATAAAATATTTAACAATAGTTAATTAAATTCAACTCATGACAACTGCAGAAAACATCGATTTGGTGAAACAAGCAACTGATGCCTACAATAAAGATGGTGCAAAGGGAATGGCCGAGTTCATGGACGAGACTGTCATCGACTACTTCGCAAGTGGTAGAGATCCTCTAAAAGGCAAGGCAGCATTTATCGAGGATAACATTGCTTTCGCCAAAATCTTTGCAGATTTACAAGCTGAGATTACGAACATCTTTGGTCAAGATGATTGGGTTTGTGTCCAAGGTATTATGACCGGCACACACCAAGGTGCCTTTACACTTCAGAACGGAAAACAAATCAGTCCAACTGGGAAAACGATACGAATTCCAATCTGTAACGTAATCAAGCTGAAGCACGGAAAGATTGCTGAAATTCACGAGTATTTCGACCAGTTGAATTTCATGTCTCAACTCGAGTCACATATTTAGTCATGCTTTCCTCTCTCGGTTTTTTCTCTTCATAATACAACCTGTATACTTATGACTCTCGCAGTAATGTGAAACATCATGACAAGTCCTGAGTGGGACCTATTCATGGAGAACTACTATGGTGATCCCTATACGATGTGGCATGATGGGATCGATGAAACCTCAGTCACTCGGTTAAAGGATGAAGAACGGGACCGAGCTGAAGACATGCTAATAGCATCTCTAGAGGAAGGAAGTCATTATGGCGCGATAGGACTTAGGGAATTACGATCAACCAAAGCACTTCCATATCTTGAAGAGCGATTGAAGAGTAGCGCTGGAACCCTAGCAGTTGAAATAGCTGTAGCCCTATGTCTGATTAAGCAGACATTAGATTATGTTCCATACATTATCACTGCACTTCAGAAATCTGTTTTCTGGTCTGACCGGATTCGTGCAGCAAAAGCATTGAGAAGATTCCCCACAAAGGAAGTTGTTGAAACTCTCTTCCAAGTTGTAGCAAAAGACTCTGATTACCTGGTCAGAAACCATGCATCAGAAACTATTCTCTTTCTCCATGGACTCCAACCGTCCATCTCTTCTCACAAAGAAATTTTTGGACATATGATAGTCGACTATGATAAGGAGAATGAAACCTCAACAAGAAATGCCTCTGAGCACTACAATGAATCTGCGAAAATGTTGAAGCGCCTTGTAGAGAAAGATGGAAAGCTCAGGAAAGGTCCAATAATTCTAGACATATGGTCTTGGAAGGACTAGGTCCAATATTCAGACCTGATAAAGAATTGTACGAGGGTTTATTTTCCCTTACCCAAAGGAAAAACTATGAAGCTATCGTGTGAATCATGTGGAAATGAAGACTGGAAGATGGTCATCCACGAGATCCAGGTCCCTGGTGGTGGAGTTATCTACTCAGCATTGAAGTGTGAGAATTGTGGCATGGTCTATCCACTGCAAGAAGTGGCAAAAGGCCGTGGAATGAGTGTAAGCAGAGACAGTGTTATTGGCATGTTGAAACGATGAGGTTATTTCTCTCCACAATCAGATTCGAAGACTAGCCCTGACTCTGGTCGAATGTAGTATCTTTATGTCAAGGAGTGGCTCGTTGATTGATGCTGTTCCCCATTCGTTACCATAATTGACTGGCCAGTCATTCCGGATAAAACTCGCATTTCCAGAGGTAAAATGTCCATTCATCCCAACAGGGAGGTTGATATCAATCAGAACTAATTCCGGTGCTGGGATCTCTGCATAGAAATCGCCTATTTCAACATCCATGCCTACAGATGTGAAGTTGACATTCTCTTTCAGAACAAACTGGAAGATACCAGTCCCATAGAACTTACACTTACTGCCCGATATCTTGGCTCCATTATCCACAATGACCCTGGTGTTGAGATTCTCACCTGAGATGTATAGACTATGAACCATGTCTGTTCCTAGGACGATATTTATGTTTCTAACTGGAGTGATGCTTCTCAAGTGTACTCTCAGTGGGAGGAATGATGGCTTCGTAACACCTTCGACTGAGTGTTTCTTTATAGATGTATAATGAGTGATATCAACAAGATACCAGAGGTTTGGTTGATCAATAAAGGAGATTGTGATGTTTGCATCTTCTATGCCTGAGATTGTAAAGCGAGTGTTTCTATTTTCAGACCCTGATATCCATTTTTCATAATGATAGGTTATCAGTCTGTTCTCAATGATATTTGCGACACCTATGAATCCAACAGCAATGATGACAACTGAGATTAAGAGGACGATTACCCTTCTCTTGTTATCTTTTTCTCGTAAGTTGATCATTGTTGTGGTTCAACCTTTTAGCAGCATTAACTCTTTGAATTCTTCTCAATCTCTCTTATTTGATTCACCTATGTCTTGAATTTTACCATATACGCTGAGTTATACTCTATTCGTTATTTTATAATAGCGGGTTGCATTGTGAGAGTCAGTTAACTGATGCAATAGGTGAGGTTGTTTTGGAATTCAAAGATAAAGTGGCTATTATCACGGGTGCGGCTCGAGGCATAGGAGAGGCAACAGCATGGGCATTTGCTGAGAGAGGTGCTACAGTAGTAATTGTAGACATCAACGGAGAAGGAGCCAGTAAGGTCGTAGCTGATATCAAAGTAAAAGGATACAATGCCATGGCATTTGCTGTAGATGTGTCGGACAAGAAAGCAGTTGATGCGATGGTTGAAGATGTATTCGAAAAGTATGGTCGTATTGACATTCTCGTCAATAATGCCTACATCTCAGGTGGTTATGCTTTGGTCACAGAAACCTCGCAGGAAACATGGAATAAAGTCATTGCTGTCAATCTGACAGGTTATTTCAATTGCGCGCAGGCTGTGGCGAGGAAGATGATTCCCCAGCGGTCTGGCAAGATCGTCAACATCTCGAGTGGCGCTGGCATAAATGGAAGTCTCTCCTCTGGTGTCCAATACCCTGCAAGCAAGGCTGGTATCATTGGTCTCACTAAGGGTCTTGCAGGAGACCTTGCTCCCTTTGGAATCAATGTAAACTGCATAACTCCAGGACTAATTCGAACATGGACTCCAGAAGAGATGGCTGAGCAGGCAACTGGTTGGACATTGGAAAAGGTGAAGAGATATATTGAGGTCGAAGTGCCCCTGAAGCGAGTTGGGGAACCAGAGGACATTGCCGAAACTGTGGTATTCCTATCATCTGATGCATCGAGCTATATTGTTGGAGAGGTAATCAATGTAGATGGTGGTGGAATGCTAGACTCTGTTGCGAAGAGAGAGTCACTTCTTGGATTCTAGCTGTTTCATTCCTCTATTTCTTCTGAAAATACAAGACCTGTACAATCTTATCGACTGGGACAACTACGTTGACATTGTCTGTGCCATATCGTGCCTTCTCATCTTGATTCGTCGGTCTGACAATCTCGATGTAGTTCCTACCGACATGTTTGATAATCCCCTTAACTACACAATGCATAGAATCATCAGTGTCGACCACGACTTGAACTGGGGCTTCATCATTCATCAGGTCTTGGAACTTGTTCATCATGTCTTTCAGTCTCCATATACTAGATAGTTTCGAGTCAGGACTTATACTTTAAGCTATAGGAGCTAGGATTTACCTGACTTTTTTTATCTCAGAGAACTACTATTACCTCTTCTACGTTTCACTATAACTCCACCGAATAAAACTACAAAACCCACCCCTATTATGCCCCCAAAAATTGTCAAATCAGAAACATATCCGTCCCTGGTAAACTCTACAAGATACTCCAAACTTCCATTCAAGTTCGTTGTCCTCTCGAAGAATCGCTCAATCACTCCGTCAGCTTTCGAGAACTCATATACTTCTATGTGAACTACCTCGCCATATTCTTGATTGAATGTGAATCCCCAAAATCTTAATGAATCCTGTATTTGGATCATTTCTGGGATTTTTCCATAGACTTCGTTAAGTGCTGACCAATTCCCTAGTGGAATGGCGCTCCAAAAAGAGCCTAGGTTTGGAATTCTCATTGTAAGTCCTATTATGGTACCGTTTCTCCAAGTCATCAAAGTAGAAAAGTAATAACGAAATGGTTGGACAGTAATCTCATCTACTATATCAGGAACTTCTCCAAGATATGTCACATTAACTGTTACTTCTTCACTGATGTCTAAATCAAGCTCAGGTATATACACCCTTAGAGTATAATTGAAATTATCTCCCTCTTGAAAACCCCATTCAAGTTCACTAAAATCAGTCGCTCCAGAAGAAACATCGATTGGTACTATAAGGAGAGTCATTAAAAGAATCAAGAGAAGTGTGAACTTTCTAGCCATCATTATCCCCCTAAAAATCCTAAGACAGACCTCCATTTATCTATAATGACCCGGAATCCCTTTTTTTCTCTGACAATTGTAACTGCGCCATTCAGTATTCTTCCTGAAGACCTTTTGGAACCTGTAGTTGAGGATGGATGCTCAAAACTCCATTTTGAAAAGATGTAATAGAATAATAGAGGTGATGACCAGATGAAGATTCGAGAAGCAACCAAAGATGATAGCAAGTGGATATTACATCACCGAATCAATATGTTCATTGATATGGATGAATCTTCTGATTATATCCGAGAAACAAAGGTACTTACAGAGTCATACCTCGCGGGTGATTGGTATAGAGACTACCGATACTTTTTGGTTGAAGACTCCAATCAGGTTATTGGAGGTTGTGGAATCAGTCAGTTTAGAGTTCCTCCTCAAAAATCTCAGAAGAGGGGAGTCTATGCATACCTAACCAATATGTTCGTCGAACACAACCACCGTAACAAGGGGGTTGGTAGAGCCCTACTCAGGCATGTCATCAAGCTATGTACTGATGAGGGGATTGGGCTGCTCCTTCTTCATGCATCGGATGTCGGATTACCTCTCTATGAGTCTGAGGGATTCAAGAGCTCGCAGAAACTCATGCACCTACGAACTATGGATTACTAGGGTCCTTGCTACGAGTTTCAATCTGCTTCTGCAGCTTTCGTAGGAAATACGTCGTACTACCATAAAGCACTACACCGGACACCGTTACTATTATTGCAGCTTGAGCGATTCGAATCTCTGGTGTGATGCTCGAGTTCAGAAGAATTGCAACTATTAATGTGAACATCACAGGCAAGACAAAGAGGAAGATGACCGTAATTGTAGCGAACTCAAAGAAACTGCTTCTACTCAAACCCTACGCCACTCTCATACTCTGACTACTTCAGATTAGTATTATTCATTTGTTCTAGGCAAGAACTTACTCATGTTTTCCGAGGAAAGCTATCTTATTATTGATTACATTGAGAACGAGTCTCTGAGGTTTGCAGATGAAGTATGGAATCACCATACCCAACTTTGGCTGGTTTGGAGATGTCGACACATTAGTCGAAATAGCTGTAGACGCTGAAGAGGCAGGATGGGATGGGTTCTTCCTCTGGGATCACATGTTGGTCTTCAAACAGGAGGATATGGTCCTACCCTTTGCTGACCCCTGGATTGCACTCACGGCTATCGCATGCAACACAAAGAAGATACGACTTGGTCCCCTCATTACACCACTTCCTCGAAGGAGACCTTGGAAGGTCGCGAGGGAGGCTTTATCTCTTGATCACCTCTCAAAGGGTCGATCAGTTCTAGGTGTCGGAATTGGTGCACCGCCTGATGTTGAGTTCGAGTATTTCGGTGAGAAGAGCAATGCAAGAATTCGAGCTCAGATGTTGGATGAGGGTCTCGACATCATTACGGGTCTCTGGACTGGAACACCCTTCTCCTATAGAGGGACCCACTATCAACTTGACGAGATGACATTCCTCCCTACACCAAAACAAAAGCCACGAATCCCGATCTGGGTGGGTGGTGGAGTTCCACATAAGGCACCTTTTAGAAGAGCAGCCCGCTATGAAGGCGTTGCTCCAGTTCATTCGAAGTGGCCAGAACCGGTCACACCTAAGCTTCTTGAGGATGCACTCGAGATAATAAAATCTGAGCGGGGAACTCTGAAGGACTACGATGTCGTTATCTGCGGTGAAACCACTGGGAACGATTCGGAGAGTGATGGCGAGAAGATTGAGCAATGGATTAAGGCTGGTGCCACTTGGTTTCTGGAGGACATCCATGGTCTCCGTGCAGAGATTGACCAACTCAGAGAAAGGGTAAGAACAGGACCTCCTATGGCTTGATATGGTACACTACATGTCGATATCTACTCAACCATTGAGGATTTCCTTGCATACTTTATGGACAGTTTCGAATGACAATTTCATATTCAAATTCTATTGACTGCGTGGAATCAATCGCAGCCTTGACGATGAGATAGGGACGAGTTATTGACATAGTGACAATGCAACTAGGACCTGGATGCTCCTCTCTTATATGCACAATCAATCCTGTTGTTGACACAGAAATCCTAGTGATCTGAGCGACATACCCCCCCGTAGCAAACTCGCCAAGAAAGACAGCAATTATGACTTCGCTTGTGAAATTCACATATGGAGTTTCAGGAGTGACTGTACTTGTGTTATGGATATCATTCCAAAGGGTTTCCCACGTTTCTAGATCATCAATCACATAGTTGATTCTAATACCAATACCGGAATATCCTCCAGTATCCACCTCATCAAATGAAATGCTAGGCTCGACCTTCGGAAAAAGAACATAGGGGAGTGCGATCATTACGACTAACCAGATGGAACCAATTACCACAATGGCACTAGCTCGTTTCAGTGTCGTTTCCAATGGGATTCTTCCTTAACAATACCTACATCATCTTAGATTTATTTTGATAAAAACAATTTGAAATATATAGATATGAAAAGTCTTAGAAGTATCCGAGCTCCTTCTTTCGAGCTTGCGCGTCCCTAATCGTCTGAGCATATGCCCGTGCTTTCTCTCCTCTTGGATTGTCTGGCTCTGCTCTGGTGGCTCTGTCGAAGGAGTATGCAGCCTTTACCTTGTACATGTTTGCTCGTTGATAATCACCCTCTGCCTCCAACTGTGTACCAAAGAGATTGCAGGCACTGGCTAATGACCACCACGCATCAAACGAGGATGGGGCTAGACTTGCTGATTCATCAAACGCCTCGATTGCTTTTTCGAGCCTCCCTGATTGCATTTCTTGTCTTCCACGTTCGAAGGCTTCATTGGCGTTCATCAGAATGACCAATAGACTCGACTGGAAGACTCTGTCATAAGCTTGGCGATTAGTCTTGTAGGATGGATGTCACAATCAATGCATCACGCCTGAATGGGACTTCTCCCTCCTTAGTGAGACACCTCTGAATAGCATTGTAAGCTTCCTGTTTCAGTGAGTCAGAGATTACCTTCCCATTCTCTCCATTAACAACCCAATCATAGTCCATCATTTCTTTCCACCAGAAATCCACTGATTTGTAGGAATAGGTTACCGATTCTTTTAAGGCTCTAATAGTGCGAAACCCATGTTCTGATAGGATGATATTCCAGCCCTCTTCACTCTCAATAGTGTAATTTCGTTTGCTCTCAATTGAGTGTGAGGTCAGAAAGTCATACATCCAGTCAAGATCCTCCTGTTTGAGCCATGTGCTCAAACCAAACCTACCGTTGGGCTTCACGAGCCGCCTGATTGCCTCCATTAAGTCATCTGGCTTTTTGTACTCCAGCTTCTGGAAGTCGAAGTAGTCATCCCATCCAATAAAACCCGCGGTGATGCAGTCAAAGGAACCATCCTCGAACTCTGCTTGACGTGCATCCATGAAGTAAACTTCAGCATTACTTATCTTGCATCTCTGAATCTCTGCATTTGTTGCTTTTGCGCAGTGGTCACATAGTTCGACACCAATTACCTGTCCAGAAGATCCCACCCTTCGTGTTAAAGGATATAGAACAGACCCTCCACCAGTTCCAATATCGAAGACTCTCTCTCCTTCTTGAACATTAAGAAGATCGACAAGCCTCTCTCCAAAGATATCCCAAAATCCGCCCCATGTTTTTGGTTTTGGTACTCCCAGCGCATGCAACTCCGCTACAAGATATGGTATGAGTGATATCATACCTATGATGTGCGCATTCTTGTCAACATTTCCAAACTCCTGCGTAGAACCCTATCTTAAATATGCCCAATGCTCTTGGTTCTGAAAATATGAGCTTTTCAGACAAGTCCCAAGCTATTGCAGTCGTAGTAATTCTGATTTCAGTTCTGGGTGTTGGTGTATTTGCTGGTTATACTATTTTAAACCCGCCACAACCTGAAGATACTTCCATCGTTCTCACAGTTCTTGATAATGCTGGAGTAATGATTGAGGCTGCTGGAATACGTATCTATATTGATCCGATTAATTTGCCTTCCACTTATTCTACACTCCCTGCTGATGCAATTTTAATCACACATCCTCACGGGGACCACTACAATTACACTTGCATTGAAATGCTTCAGAAAGAAACCACTGTGAATATATTCCCTGATAATATGAGTGCAGAGGTTGCACTACATGATGGTGTAGGAGTCGATCCACTTGACAGTGTTCAGGTCGGCAGCATCAACATCACTGCATACTTTATGTACACTGAGATATGGATCGATGGTGTTAGGTATGCAAGCCATCCTTCTGAAGCAAATTGGACAAGCTACATCATTGAGATCAATGGATTCAAGATTTTACATGCTGGTGATTCTAAGAACATAACAGAGTACGAGCAAATCTCGAGTCAGATGGATGTGGTTCTGCTCCCCCTCGGTCCCGGATGTCAAGCGATGACTGGTCTAGAGGTCGTAGATGCCATAGAAAAATTACAACCTCACTACTTCATCCCTATTCATACAACAAATCTCGACGCTGAAATCTTTGTAGGAGCCTATACTGATGAGATACAGGCTGTATCCGATTGTGTTCCCATCTGGATTAGGCACTTCGAGTCATATACATTTGAGCCTTGATGACTGATGCTTTCAAGAAATGAGCTGAAGGACACCGAGTCCTTTAGTCCCTTAAAAAAAATCATTATAGTGAGAGGAAGCAGAAACCTCCATTTCCTCAAGGAAGGTGTACTACACTAATTCAACTTCCCAATTATCTACAGACATAAAGACTATTAACCATTGTTAATATTACATCTGTATTACATTGAGTGGATTGCTATGAGTAGTGCTGAAGATATTGCAGACATGGTTGTCAACCTCAGAAAAGAAAAACGCTATTCAGATGCAGAAAAAATGTTAAGAAATGCAATCAAGGACGACGAGAACGCATGGCAGCTTTGGAATCAACTTGGACATGTTCTAGTAGCTATTCAGAAACATCGTGAGGCAGCAAGTGCATTTGAAACAGCGACTCAATTGAATCCAAATGGCTTCTGGTTATGGCTCAGTTTGGGTTACGCAAGAAAGGAAAATATTCAATTTGAGGCTGCTATCGATGCCACACTAAGAGCAACAAAGCTAACCACAAAGCCCAATGAACTTGGTTCTGCACTATATAACCTCGGATGCTACAACTGCATTGCTGGAAGACATGATGAAGCGATCGAGTATCTCGACAAAGCCTTTCAGATGGATGAATCGTTTAAATCTTGGGCTCTTGATGATCCAGATCTCAAATCCCTAAAGACAGATGAAAGATTTCAGAGAATGGTGGAATCAGATTAAAAAAAGAAAGATGGTCGTGTAGTACCCACGACCAAATTGACATGAGTATTGTTCTCTAAAGAGATGGATGACAAGGTACTTACCTCTGGAAAGATGATCTATAGACTTCAGACCTAACCTGTGACTTTAGTTGTTGTAGTTCTTTCAAGTCTGGTTCAGGGCTTATCTTCTTCCTTAGTTTCTCGAATGCCATTGTTTAAACACCATGCTATGTGGTGTATAATTCGAATATCTATTGGCGTGTACAAAGTAGTATCAATTCTACCATACTATCTCTTGTTTTTTGAAGAAAAAAGAATCAGTAGGTTACGATTATTGCATATCGGTAGTAATGGAGCAAAGTTCTGTATCTGGCTCCAAAAATCCGTGCTTAGAAGGTTGGTGATCATTATCGTACCTTCGCGATTGGGAGAGGGCTTCTCTTGTGTTCGGAGCTATTCATCATTCTGATAACCTTCTGAACCTTTGATTTTTCGATTCCCCATTTGATGATATCGTCCTCGCTCATGCCTCTCTCAAGTTTCAGATAGAGAATGGTGTCAAGTTCCGCATATGAAATTCCAATCTCTCCCTCATCTGTCTGACCTTTCCATAGCCCAGCTGAAGGCACCTTTCGAACAATCTTGTCTGGAATTTCCAGAACTCGAGCCAAGTCCCACACATTCTCTTTATAGAGGTCTCCAATTGGAAGGATGTCAGTCCCACCATCTCCGTACTTTGTGAAGTAGCCTAGCATTAACTCAGTCTTGTTTCCTGTTCCAAGGACAAGAAGACTCTCTTGATTGGCTTTGGCATACCATGTAGCCATCCTGAGCCTTGCAGTCAGATTTCCAAAAGATATCTTATCTAGGGATAATGGGGTATATGCTTTCACCGCATCTTTCAGTTCAAACATTTCAAGCCTCATATGAAGGGATGCCGCCAATTCTGTGGCATCTTTGATGTTATTTGCATCTTTCTTAGCATCAACTGGTAGCATGAGACCTAGCACACACTCAGGTCCAAGTGCTTCGCAAGCAAGTGTTGCCACAAGACTTGAGTCGATTCCTCCACTGAGACCCAAGACGACTCCCTTGACTTGTATTCGTGCAACATAATCTTTGATGAAGTTGACAATCAATCTTCTAGGTTGTTCGTAATCTTCAAACCTGAGTCCATCTGGAAGTTCCATTGAGTTCCCTCAGGTGAGAAACCTCAGTGTGCCTTTTGTAGCTTACTTGACTGGCAATGTTTGCCGCCTGCTAGCAATTTGCGGCAAAGAAGATGGTCATACTCCTAAAAGGAGTGTTTCAATCAGGAAGAAGAAGAACGAGGCATTTCCAATGTACAGGATCATTACTGTCAAAGCACCAACAATCCTTTGCCAGATTTTCCTATCCTTAGCGAAATCATAGAAGATGAATATTGAAAGTCCAAGTACTAATTCTGGGATTATGATGTACCATGCAAGATTCCCAATCATGCCGGTGACAGTTGCAGTCCATGAAGGCAAGTAGACCAATGTTAGTTCAGCAATTGTGAATATCAGGACTGAAAGAATCGACACTATGATATATGCATGACCAACCGATTTGCGTCGCCTCATTTCTTCTCCGATGAATAGGATAATGAAGAATGGAATCACCCATAGTCCAGCCATATAGATTGGGATGGCACCTCCAATCATGGGGAAGCCATCATCTGGAAATCGCAATGCTCCAAGAGTCTCAGCAAGATACCAATCTGGGAACACCATGAGTATGCTCAAGATGAACACAAAGACCCAGATGCCTTTCCAGTCATCATATCCTTTGTTAATGAATTCCACAATTATCAAGCCATTATAGATAAGCACCAGCAACAGCATTTTGCCACTAGTTGTTGCAGTCGGAATCGGGACCAGCAGAGTCGTAGCCGCAAGTATTGCAAAGATAATGTGAAGCAATACAAAGTCCTTGATAGATTGTTCACTGGATATTTGCATAGGATTGGTATTGAAAACATGGTCTATAAATCCTGAGGAAAAGACATGCCAAGACTTATCTTTCCTCAGGAAGCAGACACGCCAAAGCTATAGTTCTGCCTTCTTATGAGAGACCTATAGCACGCCATTAAGAGGAGATTGTATTGTCAGAAAAAATCGGACAGCTGGATCTCGTCTTTGTTGTTGATAACACCGGGTCTATGGGTCCATACATCAACACAGTGAAGACCAAGATTCTTGAGATTATTCGTACTATCAAGAAGGAAGAACTATGTCACAGACTTAGAGTGGGCTTAGTATGTTATCGAGACCACCCTCCAGAAGAAACCACCTATGTCACACAGAAGTATGAGTTTTCACCAGATACGTCAAAGATTGAGAACTATGTTATGCAGATGAATGCCTCAGGGGGTGGAGACGGACCCGAGGCTGTATCAACAGCGCTTCAGGTAATGAATAAAATGGAGTTTCTGAATGAGTCGGCCAAGATTGCAGTTTTAATTGGTGATGCCCCTCCTCACGGAGTTGAGGATGGTGACCGCTGGCCCAAAGGCACTCCTGATGGGGCTAAGTGGACAGAAGAGGCGAAGAAAGCTTTCAGAAAGGGAACCGTCATTCACACTGTTGGTTGTTTCCCCGAGATTGCCAACTATCAAAATGCAGTGAAGACCTATGAACAGATTGCAATTGACTCTCAAGGAAGATTCTTCCCATTGGAGAAGGCTGATTTGCTTGTCAATATCATCACTGGTATTGCTGTTGAAGAAATCGATAAGCTCGCAATCCAGAAGTCTATCTTAGAAGACATGGGCGTCAGCATGAAGGAATTTCCTGCTGATGAAGAATTCACAGAAGAGAAGATCTCAGAGATTGTTGCCAGAGTGCAAGCAAAAGGTGTCAAGAAACGAGCGATGGCCGCACGACCATCTAGTGCCCCTGCAGCAGCGACTGAAGATCTCATGATTGAAGAACAGGAGATTGATGAGGCGGATATTCGCGAGGCTGTAAGACAGTTAAAATCAAAGTCACGCAAGTAGTCTGGGGGGTTGTTCCCTACCAATAAGCTCCACACTGTGCACTAATGACTACTTGCTTTCTTCCTCACTGCTGTTCTCTTTTCCCATCTCCTCGAGTTCTAGCAAGGCTCTAAGTTGGTCCTTAGAGAGCTTCTTCAGTTCTTCGAGACCGATTGACTCTTTCACTCTTTCTGGAAGTCGTTCAATGAGCTCATTCTTGGTTAACCCTTTGACCTCTGTTGATTCTCCAATTTCCTCTTCTTCTATGGAAAATATCTCCATCTCTGGAGGCTTTAGCTCTTTTTCTGAACCATAATAAGGCTCGACATCAAATGAAGTATCAGTATCAATTGCCTCATCTGCAATCTCAACCAATGTTTTGTCATCCTTGTGTCTATCACGACGACTACTGGACACTCTTGTAATACCCCTCGCCATTTTGGAAGACACATATGGGACAACCACCAAGAATACAACAGGCATCAGGACGATGACTCCAAGAGAATAGCTCTTGAGGAAATCCATGGTTAGTACAGAGGTTCCTGCGAGAACAACAAGGAACATGAAGAATTTTGTCCGGATTGATGACCCAAGTTTTTCTACTAAATCCACACATTCTTGTTCTACCACAATGGGTGGAGTGCCAAGTACAGCCATTTCCCTAATCCTCGCAAGTCCCTTGCTTATCTCTCTGTAGAGATTGACAACGACTATCACAATAGATGAGATGTAGGCTGCGAATATTGTCATCATTATTGTTGGGAGCTTGAGTTCACCAAGGTGGAATACATTACGGAGAACGTAATAGTCCAACCATTCAATATTTGCTCCCCAGTCAAAAAGCTGAATGATAACAAATGGGACAAAGATTAGGTGCCAGAGACCAAGATACATCCTTCTCCTGCTTACAGCTTGTGATTGGAGAATTGTTGATGTGGCATCTCTGTAGAGCCATATACCATAAAGGATTAGTGAGATGCCCAGTAAGAGCACGCTTTCAAGTACTGCCAAATCATAGTTGCCTGCCCCTGCTGATACATATGAATGGAAAACAGTCAGTGTGGCAAGCCCAACCACTCCAAGATAGAGGTAATCCAACCTCCTGATTCCACGAATCAGCTGTGCTTGAGATCCACTTGTGATTGAGAGGCCTGATGAAATCTTGAAGTAGAGAAGTAAACCGATGAAGCTAATCAAGAATGAACCCAAGGCAAGAATCCCAAAGTTCTCTATTTCCATCGCTATTTGTGGTGCGGGTACTTTGACAAATGCGGTTACAACTCCAACGCCTGGATTGCACCTAACACCCTCCGCACTGACAACGATATCGGAATCGCCAAAGCCCTCTCCAGTCACAATGAACCTGGCAAAATATGTCCCTTTTTGCGTTGTTTCTGTTGCCATTTCAGTGTGATTTCGAAATGTTATTGAAACAGAAAGTCCAGACATTGGATTCCCATATTTGTCAGTGACCTCAATTGTGATGTTTACATATTCTCCCTTTACAGGTTCTTCAGGGGCATATTCAATGTTGAAAACTAGGTCTGCAAATATCTCAATAGAACCTCTGATAGTTGCATCTTGCGATAAGAAATCATGAGCGACCATCAATGTGTAGTTATACAGACCTGCCGCCCAGCCGTCAGTTGATACAACTATCGAGTAGGTACCATTGCCTAGGTCTGAAAGGATGTAGAATGAATCGTGAATTAGTACTGAAACTTCCCCTCCAATCATTACATTTCCAAGCATATCTTCAAGATTTAAGGTAAAGAGGATGTCATCAGTACCTTGCACATACTGGCTGTTGTTAAGCGGAGAGAGTACTGACGCGATTGTATCACTATGGACGTATACGTCCACAATGAGAGTTTCAGTTAGAAAATGCACTCCTGAAACAGTGATATTGAGCGTATATAATCCGGGCACAACATCTGGAAGTATTTGCCAAGACTTGAGTGATGAAGTAGAGGTGCCTGATATGCTATATATACCCCCAAAATCAAAGATGTAGTCAAAGACATAGATTGGATTGCCCCATTGGTCAACAACACTGATGTCAAAAGTTACATTCTCGTAGTTTAACACCACTGTTGGATCTTTCACAACTGTGATGTGAGCACTACCAGTGATAGAGAAGTGTACATACGCTATGTAGGTGTCCATAAAGCCTTGTGAGGCTGTGATTTTCACAGTGTATTCTCCAAGTGGTAACTGAGTCGTAGAAATTGTGACTGTATAGATTCCTGGAGATGTTTCTGTTAACGCGTATGCGCTGCCCAATAGGTCTAGCTCAACATCAGCTCCAGTTATGTTAAAGAATAGCTCATCTTGCACATGCACTGTAAATTGAATTGGGTCGCCTTGCGAAAACGCAGCATAGTCTGTTGGTGTGAGGATACTAGCAGAAACCACTCCCTGAACATCGATGCTGAAGCTAAATATCGAATGTAATAGGTATGTCCCATTCAAAGTCATGTTCAGGAAATACTTGCCTGGAGTAAAACTAGGATCAACTGTCCATGATAATCGATACGACGATGCAGTTCCAGTCTGATTGTAAACTCCTGCAAAGTCCAAGGTATAGTTGAAACCTGACAATGGATTTCCATATTGATCCGTCACTGTGAAATTGAATGTGACATCATCTTTGTTTTGCACAGGGACTGGTGAAAATGATAGCTTGACATCCGCATAGCCCTCTAATGATATAATCATCGAATATTCCTTGGTGTCAAGATATGTGTGGATAACTCTAATTATCGGATTATACTGACCTAGTGGGAATCCTGCAGTTGGTATATTTCGAGAGTAAATTCCCGGAGTCCCCTCATTCAGAGTGTAACTGCTCCCATGGATTGTAACACTTACTTGACAACCCGATATATCATAACCACCCAAATCTTCTACGAATACTGTGAAATTAATTTGATCCCCTTGGGCAATTATAGAGCTATTCATCGGCGATAAGATACTTGAACTCGTATTACCCATCACATCTACCCAGATTGTGTATTCATAATGAGCAAGGAAATCGCCATCTATAACAATGTCAAGAGGATAGGATCCTGGGTAGAGATTGGGCAAGAATTCCCAACTCAGTTCATACCAATCTGATGTGCCTATTTTGGAATACGTCCCAGCAAAGATAAGTGTGTAATCAAAGCCTGAAAGCGGGTTGCCGTATATGTCAATGACTGCGAAATACATAGTCACATTCTGATGGTTCCACACTGGTTCTGGTATCTCTGCATCAACCGCGGCTTGACCATATATGGTTAGGATGGTATGCAAATCAGCTTCAATCAAGTATGGATGGTCTGCATAAACAATCAATGAATAGTTGCCTGGAGAATATCCCTCTGTGTCTAATGTCACTGAATATGTTCCGTCAAAGTTGTCAATAAAGGCAAGGCTACTTGGACTAAGCATTGTAACAGTTGCACCAGTAACTGGATTATCATCCCAATCTGCTAGTGTGAGGGTAAGAAATGTTGAATCTCCCTGATTTAGAATCCACCCGAATGAGGATTCAAGAGTCATACTAGCCCACGAATATACATAGAGGTCCTGATAATCTGACCTTGGCATACCAAAGTCAGATCCAACATATACGATAAAGCTTTGATGTCCAATTGCCAATGATGCATTCAGTTCAACTTTGAATTCAGCACCTGCTATGTACTGCGCTGTGAAGTTACTTCCACCCAGTTCTACAGTTGCCCAGGCACCATCAGGAAAAGCACCATATGAATCGTAGACGAATATTGAAACCGTGAAGTTTTCCCCTGCATTGACTGTGGACGCATAATTGACAACAGGATATAGGTCACCGACGATAGCCATGAAGAATTCACCAAAGGTCCTTCCCTCAACATACGAATGCTCTACAGTGATTTTAGCTGAGTAATTACCGACCGGCAATGCAGCTGTAGCATTCAACTGATATCTTCCTAGTTCAATCTCACTAAGCACAAACTCAGTACCATCAAAGCCTATTCTCACATCTGCACCACTGATTGAATTCCCGTATGTATCTGTGATGTTAAGCCAGATTATGAAATACTGATCTTGATTCACTTGAGTCGGGGAACTTCTTTCAATATTCAGAGAGTTAGTATAGATGGAAACTGAGCTTGCTTGAGTCTTGATGGCTGTTGCATAGCTATGATTTGCAGAAACTAGGAGACTATAGCTTCCAGGAGCTTTAGTAACACTTGATATCAATATGTAGTAGAACTGACCAACATGGCTTGCTATGTAGTCTGCCCCACCAAATGTCAATATTACATCTGCGTTTGTGACCTTTCCACCCAGGCTGTCTGATACTGTGATGTTAACTTCAAGATCATTACCTTGCAGCAACTCTGGTTCTCGAATAATGGAGATAGTCAAAGGAGACTCTACTCTCAATATATCCACATGGAATTCTGAGAATGAGTCATAGTAATCATGGTTTACATTGAGTGTCATGTTTACCATACCAATTGGCCAGTTTGGAGTGATAGTTGTGGTGTAGAGCTGCAACATTTCATCATAGACTAGACCTAATGTTTGTTGGGTAGTGCCACTTCCAAACTTATATTCAACCAACAGTGAAGCCACTGCATCTGATATAGGTTCATTATATGCATTTAGGACTGTGGCATTAGCCCATATGCTACTACCTTGTAGAGTTGTACTTGATTCAATATTGAAAGTAGTATTCAGAATATAGAGGAGATCAATGTTACGAATTGTAGCCAGACTATATCTGGCACGCAATACTGGAAACGCAGCTATATCTTCCCCAACGCCAACATCGACATTACCTACTCTAACCATATTGAATATCATTCCAATTTCTGCCTGATAATCAATATTGCCCTGAAAACTGATGGCCGTAAGAATGTCATCTGATGTTGCGATGAGAAACTCTTCTTCACCATCTCCATCATAGTCCAATGTGATTGAACTGGTTGGAAATGCCTCACTGACAAACACAGACCACTGTCTGGGTGTTGTAAAAGCTAAATCGCATAGAGATACATTTCCTGACTCCTCGAAGACAAACAACTCTTCAATCCCATCTGCGTCTATATCATATGGATATACTCCTTTGGTGTGATCTCCGATTAATTCCATAAATGGGGGATCACCTACTTTTAGGGTTTGAAAATCGACTAGACAGAAATAATTCGTGGGTGTATCGCCTGACCAGCCGGCATATCCAACCAAGAATTGTTCACTTTGGTGTGTTGAGTTCTTATATGGAATGATTCCAAGAGGAATATCACCCAGTGTTGAACCCGGTGAATTGTACATCAGCGTCTTTAGTTTTGTTAGGTTATACGCTTGATAGATCTCTACTGTACTACTATCTCTTAGAACTGCAATTTGAGGTCTGGTACCCTCAATCGTAGCATGAGCCATCCCGACTACTTCATTATTAGTTTGAAGCGTGCGAGTGATAGAAGATGAAAAATCATGCTCTATTCTCCTAATACTCGGCATCGAGTAGTTGCCCTCAATATAGTGAATTTCGTCAAATCCATCCTGATCATCATCAAACACACTAATTGGGCTATCTTCTAATCTTGGTATTTCTTTGTAAGTTACGTTCTTCCATGATGTCATATCAATACCATGAAACACATAGAAGACTGTATGAGTTGAGTTGTACTTGGCGACAACAGGATCCAATATGCCATCACCATCGTGCATCCCCGAATAGACCTCAAACCTATCATACGAATTCACACCGCCAATTATGAAGTCTGAAATAGCAGTTCCGTTAGGTGAGAAGGTCCGAAGCGCTGCAGTCCTTGTAGTAGATGCGATGGTGATGATGTGAATGATCTCATCGCCAAGGGTATTATTTCCTTTAGCCAAGACATGGCCCATTGCATGGTCGATTGTAGCATTGAAAAAGAAGCCATCTGCAAAATGATCGTCGACATTGAGGGTTTCTGGATTTGTTTCATTCCCATAAGAGAAGGAATTCAGATATGCATCGATAATCTCAATATAGTAGAGATACTCTCCTGCTTGTAAATCCGTAGTGATGTAGATGTATTTGTCATTAGGTGCCCTAATCATTTCATTTGCCATGTATGATGTAAATGGCCCCTCACCTGCAGCTCGGATATTAATTGTAGCACGCTCAACATGGATGTTATCAGTAGCTGTGAGTTCAATCTTCATATATGTATCATAAATAGTAGGATGGGCAGGATACAATGGATCTAAGGCAACATGTGGCGCTTCTATGTCACTCAAAAGAATGGAAACAGTATCCATCAATGTGATGATATCTTCTCTCCCATCTTCGTTGATATCAAATGTACTAACTTGATGAAATGGTCCTGGGAGCCTGTTCTCTTCGTATCCTATGGCTCCATTGCTCCCTCTTATTAATGTCAATTGTCCTCGTGGACCCTCAACAGCCAAATCTGCGTAAGCATCTGAATCTAACACTCCCACGTCAAACGCTCTCTGCCAATAGCACGAAATCTCCTCTTGTGAGTGTCCAATCATCATGCCGGAATCGCCATCGAAGAAGGTTGCTAAATGCCACATTGTTGGAACAACCACAAGGTCATCAACGGAATCATCATTGAAGGCGGCTGCTTTGATATAGGTGTCTCCATAATAATCAGGCATTTTCTTTACAAATCTAGCAGACAGATTATTACCAAAAATTGCTACAAGTTCACTAACACCAAGCTCTTGATTCATCAATGTGATTGCCAAATCATCTAGTCCGCTTCGCAGAGAGTGAAGTATCATATCACTTGCGACTGACATGCTTGGATACTCACTCCACTGCAATGGTGTCCCATCACCCGCAATGGTTTCAATATTGACTTTTTGAAATCCCCAATCAGTACTTAGAATTGCTATCTCATCTTGGGATGATACTGAGAAGTTACCTGAAATGGCTCGTTTTATCTCTGGCATGGGGTTGTAGAGTCCAATAGGGCTGCCATCATTCAGATTGATCATAGAAATCAAATCCCAGTTATAGACTGCAACATCTGTCTGTGTGTCAGCAGTGAAGTTGCCAAAGATAATCTCACGAGGTCCCTGCACAGGACAGTCATAGCTTGTAACTGAACTCGCGTCGAAGTCAGCGATAATCAGTTTCTCACTTGCAGTGGTTGAATTAAACATAATGAATAGGAATTCGGTGTTTCCATCATTGTCTATATCAGCTCCTGTAAGTGTTTCGTGAAAAACATCTCCCTCGCCAATGAACAGTGAGTCATTTAATTGGTTGATGGGGTCTTTGAATCGTATTGTGTCGTCATGAACATAGGCAAATCCAGAACCTATGGGAACTGTACCCAGAGCAATCGAATAAACTTGATACGGAAGCTTAACTCTAATGAAATTGGATGAGGTTGAAAAGCCACTATCTATAGGGGTGATATAATCACCTTCCATGGGCTGCACCACACCCATGTCTGATGATGGGACTAATAGGAATATCAACGTGATAAAGACTACACTCAACTTCACTATAGACGAATGTCGTCCAGAATATTCTCTTGCAGTCGGTCTAAATCTCGATGGGGATGATGTCATCTTTTCGAATCACCTATGTATCTTTAACATCCATGACTAGGTGTAGGATTTTTGGAGCGGCCTCATTATGGCATTCCAATCATTATGATATTCGTAGTATGCGTATTTAGGATTCTTAGGATGTAATAATTGAAAATCATGGAATTTTTGAACCTTAGAGAAATCCAGTTTATAGACTACAAAATGAAGCTGGGTTGGTGGCCAGTGCCGATAGGGCAAATGGTAGGAGGGGGGGAGTTATGAGGGCATGTTACAGAAAATGTTGCCCAATCAGCCGCCTGTCCACCGTTCATGCATGGGACGAAGTTCCTAATAAGCCTCACCATTCGAGGTATCGAGCTAGTAAAAGAGCTTGTCCTATAGCATAATGCTATTCAATGAATTAAATCGAGTATCTATCATGACTAACAGCATTGAAGAACATAGATACGACATGAACAGCAACTGGGTCCGAGACAAGATCGTCACAATTGAGATTAAAGGTAAGCCTGACCTTCAAGTGGCAACACCTCCTGATTTTTGGTCTGAAAGTCCTAAGGAACTCATCTCACCAGAAGACCTCTTTGTGGCTTCAGCTCTCTCCTGCTATGGAGTTTCTCTCTCAGGAGTGGCGAAGCGTTTTCATGGGACCTTCAAAGACTTCAATCTATCTGCAACAGGTAAACTTCAGAGGGCTGAATTTGGATGGGAGTTTGAACAGATAACAATCAATGCTAGAATCATTGTTGAGACCGAGAAAGATCGCAAAAGGATGGAAAAGGCTGCTGAGCGAGCGCATCAATATTGTTTGGTTGCAAACTCTATAAAGTGCCCAATTCATCTTAATTATGAAGTATTCGTAGACAGAAGTCTTCAGACTCAGGCGGGTCTGACATCAAGCACTATTATGGACTAGTCCTGCAGCTGTGGGAGAGAGATCTCAGCAGAATACTCCTCTCCACAATCACAGCTAAGATTCACAGACCATCTCTTTGGTACAGGGACATTGAACTCCTTGACATGGTCTTTGAGACTGTCCCTGACTCCTGCGATAAGTTTCACATAGGCTTCAGAGAGGGCTCGAATCTCATCTGGGAAATTAAGATCTGAGAGGAAATACCTGAAGGCACTCTTGCACTTGGGACAAGATGTGTGTAATAGATGCGTGACATCACCACAGTTTTCACATTTGATCTCATCCCGGTTCATCTTTGGTGCGAGTGGAACATCAAGCTCCAAATCATTAGATTGACCACAAACATAGCAGTAGTACCGTAAAGGAAGTTTTGGCATGGGCTCATCCTCTTATCATCTGTCAGCAGATGATATTGTATCTATTGCTAAAAGTATAACGTGTATCTTAGGGCAAAGGCTCAAATGCATCCGGAAAATGAGATTATTCAGCTAGCAATACCGATTTGGCTGTCATAACATTCATGTTACCAATGTTTTCAGCCACAATATTGACTCTCTTGCCAATTTCCAATGTTTCAAAATTAGTAAGCATTGCAATCTTGACTTTTAGCTGTTCATGCTCTTCTGTTTCAATACTGATGAATCCATAAGGTTTCTTTCCAAGCCTTCCAAGTTCTGCGGATATGATTGAGCCAGTGAATGTCCTTTCCATATTGATTCGCCAAAATAAAATCAAGTGAATGCTGTATAATGCAAACTATCAGTGCAATCGATGTGCTGAGAGTGCTACGCAGTTGCTGGGACTTCATCTGATGGGGTATGCATGTTTGATTTTAGCTGAATTCTCCTTGCAACGATTATGCCTGTGTTGGGTAAATTGTGGACCTCCACTACAACCTCATCACCAGGCGTAAGTGTTTCGTGCTTCGTATAGGCATCGACTTTGACCTTGACATGTGTCTTGTCAGCTAATTCAATACCAATATACCCATAGACAATCTTCTGGTTGGCAAACTCACCAAGGGTTGTCGAGATGATTTTTCCTTCAATTATGTCGGTCATATATTAACAATTGTTAATAAACCTCATAAGGTTACGGGTCGGGCTACACCCTAGTCATCTACCTCTCTAAGATCTCGTTTGTACACGTCA
The DNA here is from genome assembly GCA_016840685.1 of Candidatus Thorarchaeota archaeon. Classification (GTDB taxonomy): domain Archaea; phylum Asgardarchaeota; class Thorarchaeia; order Thorarchaeales; family Thorarchaeaceae; genus SMTZ1-45. Next base: position 10,282 of record JAEORX010000013.1, on the reverse strand, counting down.
GTGTTAGCTACGTAAGTGTCAAGATAATCATCTATTGCTGCCCTTGCTTCTCCCTCAGGATCAAGATCGCGCATGTACTTGGCAGGGACTCCTGCATAGATCTTATTGGGTTCAGTTAAGGTCTTGTTGTGTAGGAGTGCGGAATTGGCTATCATTACCCCCTCTGCAACTTTGCTTCCAAGCATGAGGACTGCCCCCATTCCAATTGCTGCATTATCTCCGATGCTCTCAGCATGGATTGTTGCATTATGACCAATATTCACCCGTCTACCTATCTTGGTCACAAAGCTAGTATCCGAGTGGATAACAGCTCCATCCTGCACATTGGTTTCATCTCCTATCTCTATCCTCCCCCGGTCTCCCCTGATAGAAGCCATTGGAGCAACAAAGACCCGTTCTCCGATCTTCACGTCACCTATGACAGTGGCGTGTGGATGAACGTATGCTGATGATGCTATATCGGGTCGTTTCTCACCAAGTGCGTAAATCGTCATGCTGCTCACCTTTTCGATAAAATGGCAACATAGGCAGGTTGGTTAATCTTACCGGTCCGGTATATTTCTTCTATCTTCCAACCGCTCTGTTTAGCTAGCGTTTCTAGTTCACTGGGAGTGACTAACCAAAGGTCCGACCAACTGCTGATTTTTTCCTTGTACTTGACTCTTATTCGCACAAGACCCGGTGGTCTGTTCCTAGCTCTGTTCATTGCATGGTACTTCAAATGATCCTCGTTGTCGGTGTTTTCTGCATCCGCGCTTCCCGCAAGAATGATTGCTTCAGGCGTTGTTATCCTATGCAGTTTCCTTAACATGGCAAGTGTTTCATTTCCTGCAATACCAAGGTTGTTCCCAAACATGACCACCGTGTCGAAAGTTCCCTCTTTGAACTTCAGGTCTGATGTAGACATAACATAGGCTTCTTTGAAACCCATCATCTTGCAGGCTTTCACAGCCCCTTGTGCAGTATCAATACCAACAACAATATGCCCACGAGCCTGAAGATACAGAGCAACCCTCCCAGCCCCACTTCCGATGTCCAGGACCTTTCCCTTTGCATGCGTGATTGCCAAACGCTCAACTTCAGACCACTCGGGAAATATCTGTGTATAATCACTCACCTCTAGTGTTTCAAGTCTACCGTCATCTCTCTCGACTATGTGTTGACCAGAAACACCTGTAGCGGCATCTCTCATGATTTCACTCCATGGATCCAACATGAAAGAACCATCACACCTCATACGGAAAAGGGAATCGGTTCTTAGAATCTGAGTGAGTAACCGTTATATCAGATTGCATTCAATGATAGCCATTCGCCTTTGGGAGATAGCAACTCATGAGTACGTCAGAACCTACAATGACCATCTCAGTGTATGGTGGAAAGCGAGATGAAGTGAAAGAGTCGATTGAACGAAACCTCGTACTATCAGATGAGAGTTTCTATCAGACCTGGCTCAGCATCAATGTGATGAAGCAGTTGGGTTTCTTGTTCGAAGGAGGTGTAGAGAGTTCTGGCGGTATCATTGAGATGATAGTCATGTTTGTCTTTGTGGCTCTAATTCTTGCTGCATTTGCTTTCTGGCAGGTAGTAATCTTCATCATTGTGATACTGGTTCTCGCCCTCTTCAGTGGAGGAGCATCCTTCAAGTTCATCAGAGGCACGTTCATTGAAGCCGATCACTCCAAGATGGACCTTGATAAGCTGGAGGCTTTCGTGAAAGAACAGATACAGAAAGGTCGCTTTGTAAAGGTCGAATCAGAAGTCGTAGGAAACCAATTGAGTGACTTCACAAAGAGAGCAACGAAAGCGACCAGAGTCTTCCGGAATGGCATTAAGGTTTCATTGGCCATCTCAACTTTATTTCTTATAGTGGAAGTGGCCTATCGTCTGTTAGTTGGTCATTGGCTCTCAGGTCTTGACCCAGTCACGGGACCTCAAGAAATCTGGGTCTTGATTGGATTTGGTCTCATTTTTCTGATTGGTATAATCGGTATGGATGTTGGTGTGCTAATGAGACGAAACCTGAGTAAGTCATTGAGTAATAACTAGATGACCTCAAAGACTATTGCCCAGAACTCGCGTTCTGAAACCCCGGTTCTGAGATCTTTCAGATTCCCTTTTAGTTTGTCAAAAGCCACCTTAGACTGTGTCTTCTTGCGCTCCTCGTGTGTACGTTTCACACGTTCAGTTATCTCTCTCGCCTGTTCAGCTGTGGCGCTCACGCCTCCCATCTTCAGGAGGTACTCCACAAAATGCCTACCCACAAACTTTCCAAGGTGAAACTCTCTACGTCTGCCCACGAGGGTGGGGCTTATTGGTTCATATGTCATTGAGTGAGTGAGCTGACCATGTGAATGAATGCCACTTGAGTGAGTGAATGCATTGTCACCACTGATTGCTTTATGGAGTGGCAAAGGAACCACAAAGTGGCGTTCAACTAACTTTGATAGACCATAGAGTTTCTCCGTTTCAATACCTGTATCTATTCCATAGAGCTCCTCCAGAGCCATGACAATCTCTTCGAAGGCGGCATTTCCTGCTCGTTCTCCAAATGCATTGACACATACCTGTGGGTAGGTCACGCCTTCTTCTATTGCTGCTAGAGTGTTTGCTGTGGCGAGACCGAAGTCATCATGGCAATGTACAGCCATGGGAACCTTGTACTTTGACTTCTTCCAGAGTCGTGTTTTGACCTCCCTAATGATATGTTTCATGACCTCTGGACGGACAAATCCCACCGTGTCTGCAACACAAATCCTGTCAGCTCCTGCATCAATCGCTGTCGTATAGGCTTTGCAGAGAAAATCCATGTCACTTCGAGTGGAATCCTCCGCGATATAGTCGATGATGAGGCCATGTTCTTTCCCATATTCAATACATTCCCTGAGTCGTACGAGCATTTCATCTCGAGTCATCCTGAGCTGATACTTGAGCCTGAAATCAGAGGTAGCAATGAATATCGGGACTTCCTGCACACCCGCCTCAATACATGCTTCCACATCGGATATCACAGCACGTGCTGGTGCTGCGACCGAAGCCCTGCCAAGTCCCTCTTTTGCTATAGCTGCGACAGCTCTTTTCTCCTCATCACTTACAGCTGGAAAACCTACAGCTACTATAGCGGTTCCTACCTCATCGAGTTTCTTTGCTATCTCTATTTTCTCATCAATTGTGAGTGCAACACCTGGTGTCTGCTCACCATCCCTCAAAGTCTCATCCCAAATATGGACTCGTTTGGGAAGTGAATCTGATCTTGTTTCTGGTACTTTGTTATAATTGACGGCAAGTCCTGCTTTCTCTAGATTTTCCATTGCTCTTGCCTGCCTGTATAGTTTTCAATCACTTGAATCGGTAAAGACCAAATGTTGGCGCATTCTCTAGAATCTTGTCCAGCATAACTATTTCCTTCTCGTACTCTTCCGCAGTAATTTGGCCTTTGTCCATAGTAGACTTGGCTTTGTTCTTTTTGTAAGCAATCTTCGCCTGTTCAATATGTACAAGTCGGAGCGATGTCTCCATCTCGGGCGTTGCACCTGTCTTGTTTCCTATCCCTTCGAGCATGGGCATCCAACAGATCTCTTCCACATGGAAGGCGAATTCAAGCCCTCTTTCAAGGATTCTCTCCCAGACTGGGCACCTCTTCACAGTGATTGACTTATTATCAAGCACAACATCAAGGCCTATAGCTGAGAAGAGCCTACTCGCAATCTCTGCAGCAGCTGAAGGTCCTTGGCCCTCAAGTCTTTCAGCGATTTCTTGTCCCATCTGTTTGAATCCTCTGGCATATCCCTCATACATGGATAGAGGTCCTGTGTTGTTTCTGAGACCCCACCACAAGCCATCAAGAAATGCCACGAAACTTTTCCGTAGAATCTCTAAGTCGTTCACTTCCTTCCCCCCTTGAATGATTCACCCCATTTGTTCAGAAATGCTATCTCTTCTGGCGTCTGTCTTGGAGGTCCTAGTGTCCTCTCGTATAATGCATATCCAAGGGTTAAACACAGTATTGGCACCCAATGTGGAAATGGAATGTTCAGTTTCTCTGAGATCGCTCCTACATCATCAAAGTGGTCCAACTGGACAGAGGAAACGCAGCTTCCAAGCCCTAGAGAAGCAGCAGCTAGAGCCATGTTCTGCATCATCATTGAGCCAGCTATGACAGCATGCCGGGGTGAAGACCATCCGTAAACACCCCCCGTACCACGGAGTGTTGCCTGTGAGTTACCGATATGCGTTTGGTCAACTGCCAGCACAAGCAGGACAGGAGCTCCATTGGTTTCAGGCTTGCCCTTGATGTATTCAAAACGAGCTCCAGTGATAAGGATATCAATGGTCCGCTCAAGACTAGCCTTGGACTCAATGTAGCTTAACCTTCGTTCCAACTCCTCCCTCGGTGTTGCACGACCAAAGAGCTCAATTGTCCTATCTACAGCTTTCTGCCCAATGAATTCCTGCAGTTGCTTATCCCGTACAATAATTATCCTCCAAGGTTGCTGGTTCTCAGCACTCGGTGCATATCCTCCTGCTTCAATCACTTTGTACACTAGTTCATCAGGGACATCTTTGGATGTATCGTAGTCTCGTATCGCTCGACGGTTCTTTATTGTCCGAAGTGTTTCGTTATCGTCCAAGGTTATGTATCTCCAGACAGTGGTGGCTTCGTCGGAGTAAATTGCGCTTAAGTAAGTAACCCATTGACTGATTATTTGAGTCAAAACAATGTGAACGACCGTGCAGCTCTGCACGGTCTATCCAGATTCACATTTTTGGTGCATCGCGTCCGTCATACTTGAACCTGAAGCCAGTGTCAAGATTGACGCTTTCCTTGAGGATTACATTTCCAGCTACAAGTCGTTGAATCTCATTTGTGCCCTCATATATTTGGAGAAGCTTTGCATCTCTCATTAGTTTCTCCGCAGGATACTCCTCAATGTATCCATATCCTCCCATGATTTGGACACACTCGATTGCATTTTGCATTGCAGTGTCTGACGCAAAGAATTTGGCGAATGCAGAGTCCTTGGAGTTTGGTTGGTCTTGATCCGCCAACCATGCCGCATAACGTGTTTGCCATCTGGCAGCCGATGTCCTAGCTCCCATTTCTGCTAGTTTGAAGCTAATGCCTTGGAATTTGCCAATCGGGCTCCCAAACTGGTGGCGAATATTCGCGAATTTGGCTGCTTCGTCAACGGCACGCTGCGCCACACCAGTAGATATGGCGGCAATACCTGCTCTTGTCTTATCCAGGGTTGTCATAGCAATTTTGAAACCATCCCCTTCTTTCCCAACAAGACAATCTATAGGTACTCTTGCATCCTCGAAGAAAACCTCGCATTGAATGGAGTTGAGCTGACCCACTTTATTCTCAATATGACCAATTTTGACATTCTTGCTCTTTGGTACCATAAAAACTGAGAGTCCTTTGTGTTTCAGGTCTGGTTGAGTTGATGCAAATACCGTGAAGAGTGAAGCAACTGACCCGTTAGTGCTAAAGCATTTTGTGCCATTGATTATATATTCGTCGCCATCACGTTCTGCTAGTGTGGCAACTGCTGCAGCATCTGACCCAGCTTTTCTCTCAGTCAAACAGAACGAACCAAACTTCGCGTCCTTTCCAGTTATTAGTGGCTCAACATATGTCTTCAGTTGCTCTGTGGTTGCACCGATAACTAGAGGTGCAAATGCAAGGTTATTGCACATGATTGATGTAGCAATACCTGCACAACCATAGCCTGTTGCCTCTGAAACCAGGGTTTCTGCGAGCAAAGACAGACCTGGTCCACCTGCCTCAGTTGGGATGTGAAGATTCATCAGACCCGCTTCATAGGCTTTTTGAACAACATCCTTGGGAAATTCATTCTTTCTCTCGAGCTCGTGGGCACGTGGAGTGATATGTTCATATGTGAACTCCTTGGCTCGTTCCCAGAGCTTCTGTTCTTTTTCAGATAGTGCGAAGTCCATTGCAATCGCGATTGGTCAATCTCTCCGACTTATTATGTCTTCGGACTGGTAGCTGGGTTAGCTCAAATCTCCTGAAAGGCATCGGTTACTACCTTTTTATGCTGGTGCAAACCTATCCAAGTTCCAATCACAGAAAAAGAAATTCCTGTCATGAGAAAGATGAGATCTATGATGTAGGACCTTGTTAGCATGTAAACAGTTTCAGTATAGATGACAAAATCAGGGAGGAAGAACATTATACCCAAGGAGTCAAACTCGGGGATGACAACTAGTCCTACTTCACCTGTAAAGAGAGGATAGAGTAATGGAATGAGACTGTAGGTGGAAAGCAGTCCCATTGCTGCCCCTAATATTATTGCAACGAAAAAAGCCTGATTTCTCTTATCCAATAGCCTTCCAATAATATATCCAGTGATAATAGGTAGAATCAAACCTGATACCCCCTTTTCCAAGATGATTTTGTTAACAAAAGCCTAGCTAATTGCGTAAACACCCTTCGAATAATCTTCAAAATGCATTATCATGGAGATGAAGGAAAAAGCTCTCACGCCCTTACATTTTTGTACTTGTTTTTTGTGGTGGATTGCAATCATGAAGGTGGAATTACAAGGTGCCGCTTAAGAATACAAACATCGTTAGTGCAGCTCAGACTAAGTTCGGGGCGCTTGAGGGTGTGACCCTGAGAGAGATGTTCTCCGAAGCTGTGGATAAAGCTACCATTGATGCTGGTATCCCCAAAAAGGATATTCAAGCCGCTTTCATTGGAAGCTTCATTCCTGAGATGCTGATACACCAGGGACATACTGCTCCACTTCTGGTTGATTTTGCAGGTTTGAAGGGGATTCCTGCCACACGCCATGAAGCTGCGTGTGCGTCAGGAGCCACAGCATTGCGTGCTGCAGTGATGGCAATCGAATCTGGAATGTATGATACCGTTTTGGTCGCCGGTGTGGAGAAAATGACCTCTGTATCAACTAGCGGTGCGACCGAGGCATTGGCTGCTGCAGCAGATGACCAGTTTGAATCAAGCATTGGTCTGACGTTCCCAGGAGTGTTCGGGATCGCAGCTGTGGCACATATGCAAAAGTATGGGACGACTGAAGAGGATATGGCACTTGTTGCTGTCAAGGCACACAAGAATGCCTCCACTAATCCACTAGCACAATTTCAGAAGGAAATCACACTTGAAAAAGCATTGACGCCTCGGTACATTGCATGGCCTTTGAAACTCTTTGACTGCTCTCCCATATCTGATGGTGCCGCAGCACTTGTGCTGACATCAAATGACAAAGCAAAGAAGTACACAGATCTCCCAGTGAAAATAATTGGATCCGGCCAAGCCTCCGCATCAATGAACCTATGCAATCGTAGTGACCTTACCTCCTTTAGTGCTTCAGTTGAAGCGAGTAGAGCCGCATACAATATGGCTGGTCTTGAGGCAAAGGACATGGACTTTGGTGTTGTACATGATTGCTTCACAATTGCTGAAATCATTGCTACTGAGGACATTGGGTTCTTCAAACCTGGGGAGGGTGCAAAAGCTGTACGTGATGGTGTGACTGCACTTGATGGTGACCGACCAATCAATCCCATGGGTGGTCTGGCTGTCGGTCATCCTGTTGGAGCAACAGGAACGAAACAGGCAGTGGTAGCATATAGGGAACTGATTGGCGACGCAGGACCAAATCAGGTGGCAAAACATGATACTGCGATTGTCCATAATTTCGGGGGGACTGGAGCCTCTTGTGTGGTTACTATCATGAGGAGGGGTGACGCATGAGCGAGAAACCTACTGTTGAAGAATACCTCAAGAACATTGAGGAAAGAATGTTCAGAGCCTATCGCTGTGTAGATTGTGGAATGGTCATTGCTCCACCATCAGGAACCTGCTACGGTTGTGGTAGCAGCAAGATGGATTGGACTAATGTAAGTGGCAACGGGAAACTTATTTCATTCACAGTAATCCACATCGCTCCAGATGAGTTCTCAGAAGAGGCACCATACTATGTCGCCATCGTAGATCTTGAGGAGGGTACGCGGATCAGTGCTCGACTTCTTGGATTTGATCCGTTAAAGCCCGAAGAGGTAAAGTTAGGAATTCCTCTCAAGCTGGACTATGAAAAGGGAAAGTCTGGGAAAACCTATCTCGCATTCAAACCTGCATGATTTCAATAGGGGTTTCTCAGATTGAGAAACCCCATTCTATTCTTTCTGCAGAAGCTCTATAATGTCCCAAGTATCACTCAGAGATGAGGTCATGGTTCTTTGGTCGATAAACACTTCACTGATAGACTACGAATTCAGGTTCCCCTACATGAGCTCAGATTCGATGAGCATGAACGGGGTTTCACAGTCGAGTTTGACAAACATCTATTGCAAAAGCATCTTCCGCGGACTCAAGGAATCACCAATGGTGACAAGGCCCTTGCCAATACATTGAACACAGTGATACCTGACGCAACTCGAGAGGCTCTTCGTGTTACTGACTTCATTGGAGTCTTTGGTAGGGTTGTAAGACAAAAGGGTCTTGGGGGCGGAGTCTGCCTTCAGTACTTCTACGTGTGGGACTATCAAGCTGTGCCTGCTCACGAAGCTGATTATGAGCCAATCTTCGTCTATCTTGATGGGTCGAGAAGGTATGCCATCTACGATCTTGTACACTATTGCTCTCGTCATGTTGATCTCACATCAAAGATGTCCTTCCGCATGATTCCTGGTTGGCATTCTTTTCTTCCAGCAGAGCTCAAAGACTCAGAGATTGACAAGGGTCTTGATGTGAAACCACTCTCAGACACCCATCTTCAGTCTTGGTGGTCTATCCCAAGCGAGGCGGCTCGATTAAAGGTCGAAGGATTCATTCGTGACCCTTTCATACTAGAAGCTCCAGGACACTTTATGGATGACCCTGATGAGAATGCTCAGACCATGTGTTGTTCTTTTCTTCAGATTGAACGCGCACTCAAGGAGTTTGAGGACCCCCGAAAGGCTATGATGGAGGGTGCCAAGAGAGCATTCACAAACTGCGTGGGATTCCTGGCACTCTACCGATTGGGAGCATATCTTCAGTTACTTGGTGAGATGAGTGACATTGGAATGGTTCAGATTCCTGTATCACTTAGTGCCATCAATATTACTTCGATTGGGAAGATACTCCAAGACGGATTTGTGTCATTAACAAAGGCTGGTAAGAAACTCCTTGAAGGTGTTCACTCTTCTGGTGAAGAAGAATTTGATTGAGATTTGGTTTCACTTGCGACTAGAGTATTCCAATCAACCCTAACAAGTAGGTATATGGCAATAATCACAAGAAGCACACTTGAAACCTCAATGATTCGAGAAAAGAGTCCCAACGGATTTACACTGCCTAAAATCGAGCCCAAGAACTCAAGTCCAACTCTGCCTGACCAAGCAATAACCATCAGAAACATCGTTTTACCAATGAACTGCGGCAAAGCCACTCTCCACCAGCAATATCGGGCTGCTCCCAGTGGAACTACTATGACATCATCCGGGATTGGAGTTGCTGCGAGAAACCAGACAACAAGGGGAGTTGCTTTAGGGTACATGTCTACAAATCTCTTGAACGAGTTCGTCTGACTATCATCTAGTAGACTACCTCCTGCATATCCGATCAAATATCCCGTCATTTCTCCCAGCATTGCTCCCATACCCGCTATTATTCCAATCACCCAAGGGTCGAAAATGAAGAGTAATGTTATTTCATCCCTAAGCCCTCCAAGTATGAAGGCGATACCAACGTAAGGAAAGGGAAACAGAATTGTTGCATTTCCGATGGCTGATATGAGGAAGGCTCCAAGGTAACCTAGTAGGAGCGAAGTTTCTAACAGCCAATTGTAAAAGACACCGAAAGGACTGACAAGATCAGGAAATATGAAACTGAGAGTCAAGTATGCGAGAAGGGAGATGACCGACAATATCAGCAATCTGTCTGAATTTCTCATTATGCCTCAGTCCATCAGTTGGAACCCTGATGGGAAATAAGAACATTACCTACAAATGAATAGTAACTTTAAGAGGTGGACAGAACACCTTAGTGCAGAGTGTGTGGATATGAGAGTTGACCTGCGATATGGTGAGGGTTTTCTCCCTCTCGAATTAAGTCACAGGTTCATCATTGAAAAAGTCATTCCACAGGTTGTAACTAAACATCCGAACCCACCCTCGGAGTTATTGAGAGTGATTGAATCTCCTACTGATTCACCACCATTCTCCCACAGAGTGTCCGAGGTAGACTCAGTTGTCATTGTTGTCAATCGAATTGAGCAGCATGAACTCGTAGAGGAGCTTCTTCACTCGCTTCTCA
>JAEORX010000134.1 GCA_016840685.1 Candidatus Thorarchaeota archaeon | reverse complement strand
CGCAAGTGAGGCAGTATAGATACCTGGTTCTGATGTGGACTCAATCATGCCCTCTCGATCTCCAACTGGTGTGCCATCTAGCTTGAAAACGTCATAGAAGACTGTCGCTCCGGTGACCGGATCACCAGTGTCAGTTTCTGTGAGTCGCACTCTAAGAGTGGTTGCGAAGCCCTCGGGCCCCTGTAGCCCTTCTAGGACCTCAATCGTGACTGGTATCTCCTCCACTTGGAAGAGGAACGACTTGGTAGCCAGACGATAGTCGGTCTTGTTTGCAGAGATTGTGAGTGACCATGAACCAATAGCCTCTCCTGTGATAGTAATGGTATAGTACCCAACATACTCCATGATTTCTATCTCAAGTCCGGGTTGCTGAACAAGGACAGTGAGGGCTGCTCCACCCACATTTTCTGGCACCGGGGTATCAGACCTGTAATAGGAAACATTCAGTTTGTAAGGGACCTGATACTTGACCTGAACAATGGTAACTCCTTCTGTAAACTCCAATATTGTTGGTATTGTGGTGGCTGATAGGGTGAATGAAGCACTCGAACTCTGATAGTTGTCCGCTGATGCCCTGAACAGGAGATCAAAGCTCCCTATTCCCAGAGGAGTCAGTGTGAAGTTATAGAGTCCTCCACCCACAGGGAAAACATCAGATATGAGTATTCCAGCAGGCGGGTTGATGACCACAACGGTTGCCGGGTCAATAGGATTCAGGTCCTCATCCTGGAATCGTAGCTGGACCGTGAAGTTGCGATCTACAGCGATACTGGCACTTGAGGGTAGCGGTGTGAGGACAGTTGGCAGTCCCGTAGCAGTGATAGTGAATGTCGTATAATTGGTTTTGTGGTTCAAGACACTCGCACTAATCACAATAGTGTATGTTCCAGCTTTTGTTGGTGAGAGTGTGATCTCATAAATTCCATCGGCGACATGGCTGAAGTTTGTATAGGTGAGACCTGTGATAGGAGTGACGGAGAGGACTTGTACATCAGCTCCTGGTAAACCGCCTCCGGTACTGTTTCTATATTCAATGAGCAAGCGATAACTCTCTCCAAACAACACAAAGTCTGCAGTGCCATTCAGAAGCTCAAGCTGGGTACCAGTTTCACTGATTATGAGAGTAAAGGTATCAGTTGAATTGTGGTGGTATGGTTTAACCAATTTGATGGTCACTTCATATGTTGCTGCGATATCGCAGACAAAATCCAAAGAATAGTGTCCATTATTATTGTCCGTAAATGAGTCCCAAGAGAGACCACCCATTGGACCTACGAATGTGATGATTGGCAAGGCTCCTGGAATACCAGTCCCGTTCAGGAACTCATAATCGATCTGAGCTATAAAGACTTCATTTAGTCCGTTCTCAATTGGAAGGGATCCAGCATTTAGAATCTCAAGTGTGGTTCTATAGAGTATAATTACCGTGAATTGAGTTGTGACTGCATCGAAATAAGGTCGAGAAGCAGTGACAGTCACAGTGAATCGACCTCCTCCTATTAAGGAGGTGTCAAAGTCTGCCTCCCACCATTTCTTTGCATAATTTTGTGTGAATGAGACAACAGAACTTGACCAGTTAGCCTCTACTATCACACTGTCATCCAACAGGAATTCATTTCTATCAGCATCCTTGAGTGTGATGAGGTTTGAAATGGTCTGACCGTAGTCTGCTTCAATTATGGGATATGTGGCAACGATGGATGCAGAGTGATACAGATCGAAAATCACAGACTGAAATGCGATCTCTGTTCCATTTGTCCATAGCACATCAATCGACCACTCTCCAGCGGTTGTATTGGTTGAACCAAAAGTCCATTTGGAACTAGTGACAGCACCACTCACCATCGTGGCAATTGAATCCATTGCCCAAGGGGTTTCGTATGGTAAGAACCATGTTATATTAACCGGGTCACCACTTGCGGGTGTAACACTGGGAGTGCCTATCTCAGCCTCGATTCTTGTTTCATTACTGGGTCGGAAGAGAGAATTCTCTGTCCATTGACCTAGGGTCTGGTCATACACCTGTACTGAGATGTTCTTTGCATAGTTCAAACTATTGAGATTGACCTCCCACCAACCACTACGGCTCAACTCACTAGTCGGTATATGGATTTGACCAGGGGTCAGGACACAGTAGCCTGTGACGTCATTCATGAGGGGGTCCCAGACAGTCGTGTTTTCCCAATCTAATGGGTATAAGATATCAAAGGTGGAGTCATAGTAGCCACTGGGTTGCGTTATGTACGTATAGAAACTAAGATCCGAACTCTGTCCTGAATTTATTGAATATGAAACTCCTTTGCTGCTGAGACTTGTTGTCCATGATGAATTGATGTATCGTTGGAATAATGTCGTGACTGAATATGTAAATAGAACATTTGCGCTGGCTGTGATTTCATACGAGAGTGGAGTCACTTTCCAATATTCTGGATTTGCAATTGTGGCGGTCCCAGTTCCTGTACCTGAAATAGCAGATGATAATGCTCCAGCATGAAAAGTGAGGTTGACATCTCCAAATCCTGGTGCTGTAGTGCTTGTGAACTCTACATCGTCAATATACAATGTCACATTTTGGGCATTTGCGATACCATCTGCCACACCATCATCATCATAGTCATTGTTGATATATACTCTGACATCACCACCACCAATGTAGAGGCCCATGTAGACTGAGAACGTACTCGTGCCAGGGTCAACCGAAAAAACATGACTAATAGAATACCATGTTTCACGAGAATCATAGAGCTGCATGGGATAATAGTAGCCCTCACTATCAAGCTGCCAAAAAACACCTACATCTCCTGCAAATGAGTCATCCCCATCTGGATCAAGTGGACCGGTCACATAACGGAAGTTGAACTCTATTCTGAAAGTTAATGACTCGGGTGTGTTGGTGACTACCTGTTCCCATCCTGCTTCTGACGATTCACTATGAGTGTAATATCCCCCTCCTGATGGATTATAACTTCCTCTGTTCTTACAGACAATGAATCCTCCAGTAGAATTATACGAGGTGAATTGTGTATTGCCCCCACCATTGATGGTATATGGTATCCATGGGTCAGTCCCATCATCAAATGTTCCGTTTACTGCATATAATCTCCTAAGGTTGGAAACCTCTACACTTGTGCTGTTTACAAACCAGTCATTTGCTTCATCAATTGTGACATTCCCATCTGCATTGGTTCCTGTATCGGTTCTTGCTCGTCTCAATTCTGTTGTCTGATACCCTGACTGCAATATCGATGCTGGTTCGATGACCCCTTGATGGGTTGCTTGCGATATTGTGAATCGCCCATCATTGACTTCGTTAATGTTCTGAAGAATCGGGTTCTCAGTTTCATCGTTGTAATTATCACTTGTAACGCCGCTAGAAGTTCCGGGCACTGTAGAGGATAGTGCTGTCAAGAGTAACGAAAGTCCAATCAAAGCAATAGTAGCACATTGTTTGGCATGCATCTCAATCACCTCAAGTCGTAGGAAAGGAGTTCGATCAAATCCTTATCTCACAACTCCAGTTTGACATATTGGGAGCCCACTCATCTCAATATGCTCAGAATTTTGCGTTATTACTATTCCTTGTTTGGCCTATCTTCATTTAACAAAAAGGCTTGATGAAAAATCTGATACACCCAATGGAAAATATCTAACCACAAAGGACTCAACTACCGTCTAATAACCGGGATCAGCATGGGCACCTTCTCTCGATACTTCTGATACTCTTCACCGAACTCTTGTAGCAGCTCTTGTTCTTCTTTCCAACAGAGAATGTAATTGATAATGATAACCAAGGGGGTCACAATAAGTGAGTAATAGGCTGAAAAAAGAAATGATGCACCAATATGGGAGAGAATCGCGCCTAGATATTGAGGGTTTCTTACTCTGGAATAGACACCTGTAGAGATGACCATTTCAGCACGATGGGTCTCTGCAGTTTTGAGTCCCATCGCAGTCACTCCCCTGATTCCTAGGTATGCTCCAGGAATAAGGAAGACGAGGGATAGAAGAAGGTGAAGGATTGGAATTATCAGAGAGAGGTAGCCAAGAGCTAGTACAAAATACATCTCAGAAGTTCCCCAGATATTGAACAAGAATCTCTCTTGAGGCGAAACCCAAACACCAATCAAGAACAGGAAGAAACCCCAACCTGAGATCATTCCGAGAGCTGCGCCAATCTTGTAGCCCCTCTGCTCACCAAATCTCGCGTCCAATCTGGAATGTTCCACTGAGAGAAAGTGGATTGGCACTACGACAGATAGACCTACGACTGAGACCAAGAACCAGAAACTCATCACTATTCCCTGTTCAAACCATGATTTGAATATAGTTGCCATAAAGAAAGAATCTTATCTAAGTCAACTCTCTTTCTTGACACCATCATTAGAGGTGATTACATGTCAAATGATGCAATGCTAGAAGAACTGAGAGAGATACGGAAATTACTAACACCAGCTCCTCCGCCTGAACCTCCAAAAGGTCTGATTAATGAATTCGTAGCTTTTATCTCGAATTACAAGGTCCTCGGACTTGCTGTTGCGTTCATTTTAGGTATCTATATTGGAGTGGTAGTACAGGCACTTGTGGGTAGTCTCATTATGCCACTTGTAAAAATTGTCTATCCACCTATTGACCCTACGGGCGAGACGTACATACTATCGTTTGGCCCCATAATGGACAGTTTAATCACATTCGTAATTGTGGCATTTGTGGTCTTCCTAATCGTGAAGCTTGCCTCAAAGATTGGAATCAAGTAAAAAAATAAAATAGACTGAAGGGGGGAATAAATCCCCCACTTTTTCTCCTGCAGTCCAGTTGTTCGGATTACTTGACTGCTCCTACAATTAGGAAGATAACACCCAACGCAATCAATATGAGCATAAGTTCAGAAAACACATATCCTGCTAGATCTAATGAATAGAGTCCAAGTATAAAGAAGTAATCTACATATGCTCCAAGTCCAATCATTGGCATAAACAGCGGGAGTATGCCGACAATGATCAGAATTAGTCCGAATAACGCTAATCCCTTTCCCATTTGATTCAACTCCAGATGGTTGAAGCTATAGGATTACAAACTCCCTATTTATGCGTGTCTGTTGTCTATTAACTCGATATTGGCATCAAAGATGAATTAATGAACTCCTCAAGCCGCCCCCTCACTTGCTCCACCATGCTCTGCTGCTGTCGGGTTGCCTTAATGTACAGGCTCGTGACGACCCGCTTCAAATCGCCATCATCATCGATCTCCCATCTTCCAACAACCCGTCCATTCAACCAGATTGAGGGTCTGACCTCTCCTATGGTTCGAATTCCCTTACTGGGCATTTTGACTTCCGCATCTGGATTCGAAGGCCAGAACATTCTCCTGTCTGCTGGAAACAGCCTGTCCTGAATGTCCTCATCGATGAACATAGTCCGATCGATGAAAGCCTTTAGAAAATGGTCCTCATATGGCAGGAGCCACACGAGGTCTTCAGAGGGAGCCTCGAGAGAGGTTGCAACCTCCAAATCCTCCCTCCACATGAACCTCTCAGTTCCACCAGTTTCGATCTTAACAACATCTGCGTCCAGTTCTGCAAGCACATTCTTCACAGTGGTCTTAGTCTGTTTCAGCCACCATGCGATATCATTGACCGAGGCGGGTCCAAACCGTTCAAGATGACTTTGGATTACGCGTGAAATTGCCTCTTGCTCTTCAACGATCTCAAGTTTGAACCCTTTCACCCACCTGTCCAACAGTGCATATGATGTAAGGTTGCTTCGTGCATGTTTGGCCTTTGCACGGACCACTTCTCCACGGGCCATCAACATGAGGAGGGCCGACCGCACATGTTCTCCAATCTCTGGGACGACCTTCTTCAGCTCACTGGTTTGTAATGGTCCGTCCTTCAGAGCTTTCTTGACTTGGTTCATCATCTCCTCAATCTGCCTGTCGCTCAACTGGTCCATCTTTCTGTATCTATCATTACGATACGCATTGAACAGTGCAGGACCTGTCGCACTGAGTATCACTGAGAGATTGTCAGTGTGCATGAGATGTATCGTGGTCCTGAAGGCGTGAGTCCGAACAAGCTGCATCCCATTATCGATTGACTTGAACATCTTTTCTGCATCATAATCCCCAATGCGTGACCACACTGACAGGTATGGTGTCCAGTAGTCTGTCGAGTGAAGCCCAAGTTGTTCTTTTATCACTTGATAGAAGTCCCTAGGTTTTTCATCAAGAAGAGATTGTTTCCGGAGCTGGTTCCAGCGTAGCTGTTCTTCACTCACACTTCCCATCTGTCTACACTCATGGGACTGTGATATGTAGTCCCTTTTATCATGTACTCTCTAAGAATCACTCAAGTCCTACAATGGTGATGTCAGAATGTGTAGGATGACCTCTGACCTCGATGATGCGAGCTCCTACACCGCCTATGATTCCACTGAAGAACCAGATCTGATAGAACATCTCTGAGACCCCAGATAGGGCAGGGTTCCATCCCACAGTCAGTGCCAGGTTTGGCCACAGAACTGAGTCTGCAAGAATCGTTAGCATGAGAAAGACAACACCTGCAAACATACCCTTCACTAGCGCACATATCTGAAAGCGAAGACTACAACCCCCACCAACAAGCCTCTTGTAGGTGACCGGAGCCACTATCAGGGGCACACCAATCAACATGACCCACCAGTAGTAAGCAGGACTGAACAGACTTCCAAGTGCAATTCCAATTAGCACGAGGACTGGGTAAGCTACTACCCAGACAGCAGGAATCCAAAGCCAACTCTTTACTTCTGCAGCAAGACTCACCATACATCACTGGAAGAAGCGAACACCTGAGTACTAATTACTTCTTGGGTGTGCTCAACAGAGATTCCTGCTTTTCTAATCAGTTTCGAGTAGAGTCCATACTTAGAACTGGTGAAAGGCCTGCACGAGTGTGTTAATAAGACACCGAAGAACGCATCCATCAGCCCATAAAGTTGGGGGTGAAGCTCAGTGATATCTGAACAGGAGTGGAATAGTATCGGCTGGCTTGAGGAGGCCAGGTCTCTTCTCAGATGGCTGAACAGCTTGAACTCAGGTCCGGCCCTCTTGATGGTGAGACACTCAGAGCGGCCGGAGGACCTAGATGTCCCAACTACAATCATGGCTGAGCTCACGGAACATGGACATGATGTTGCAGTGGAGTTTGGGAGAAGACTCCCCAAGAACCTGAGCATAACAATCTTTCACAGCCCCCATGTTAGAGCCACACAGACAGCAGAGAGGATCTCAGAGGGACTGCTCGAAGGCGGGGGCAACCTCAATCACATTGGGAGATTGAATGTCCTCTTGGGTGGGAAAGGAAGCATTGAGAAGATTGTTTCTATGGCGCACGACGTTGGGTTTGATGAGTTCTATCATAGATGGAAACAGCATCAACTACCAACTGACACCCTGGAACCCATCAATGACTACCTCGACCGACTTACGCCTCAAGTCATTGGTAGACTCACTCAGGCAGACAAGAATGACCTTCACTTGCATGTCACCCATGACATTGTGATTGCTGCATCAAGAGGGTGGTTCTTCAATATCGTCAAAGAGGAAGGTCTCTATGTTCCATTCTTGGGAGGGTATGGTATTGCTAGGACAAAGGATACGTTTTTCGGTTTCAAGGGTGGGCAAGAGGTGGATGTGGTCGGA
>JAEORX010000133.1 GCA_016840685.1 Candidatus Thorarchaeota archaeon | reverse complement strand
AGGTTTGATAGCTCTCTCGGTCATTCTAGTCATAATGGAATCCCTGTACATCATCATCTACTTGACAGCATCAGTTCCAGATCCAAGCTGGCATGACCCATTTGCAAGCTGGTGGGCATTAGTATCGAACTACGCATTCCCCCTACTAACATTCCTGTTTGCTATCAAAGTCTACAAAGAATGAGGAAGATACAATGTTTTCGATAATTTCCGGTTTTCTCTTTCTACTCATCATCGTTGTACTTAACGTTGCTAGTGCGAATTATGGGTACGAGATCTTTAGTAAGTTAGAACCGAACGATAAATTACAGACAATTAACGAGGATCCAAGGAAATTCAAAACTGGTATACTGTTGGTTGTCTTTGAGCATGTGGTTATCATTACACTCGCTGTGACGATGTTTGTTGCCTTCAGTCCATACAACCTGATATTAGGAGTTGTTTGGCTCATAAGCCGATCATTCGAAGGCTTGATTCAGATTAACAACAAGAGGAACTTCTTAGGTCTCATCAATATAGCAGAACAATATCCTGGTTCTAGTGGTGCTGATAAGGAAGAATTGAGCAACCATGCACTATCTATGCTTAAAACCAAGAACTCAACCTTCACTATTGCACAGCTCTTGTTTTCCATTGGTACACTCGCTTACTCAATCGTATTTGTATACTATAAAATTGTACCAGAAATCTTAGGATGGTTAGGAATTGGTGGTAGTATTATCTATGGTCTTGGCAATGTAATCTATCGTCTGAAGACTAACTCAAAAGCACTCTGGAACTTGGGAGGTCTTCTGATCTTCATTTTTGAGTTAGTTCTTGGTGGGTGGCTATTGTTCTCGTGGCTTATTTGAACAGACCGATTAATAAGATGAATCGAGTAATATAGGAAACTGAAGGCTCATGAAGGCAATCTATGCTCCAAAATATGGTGGTCCAGAAGTTCTTGAGTTAAGAAATGTAGAAACACCTTCACCCAAACCCAATGAAGTTTTGGTAAAGGTCCATGCAGCCTCCCTTAATGCGGCTGACTTTGAAATCTTGAAAGGAGCTTGGTCAGCTAGATTCTTGAGTCCTCTAAAACCTAAATACAAGATTCCAGGATCTGATGTTGCTGGGATTGTGGAGGCTGTTGGGGAGGAAGTCACAGAGATTCAACCGGGTGATGAGATTGTGGGTGACTTGTTCATGTATGGTCATGGTGCTTTTGCAGAGTACGTATGCGCCCCTGAGAAGGCTTTCCTACGGAAATCTGCAAGCATGTCCTTCGAGGAAGCTGCGACATATCCTCAAGCAGGTATCATTGCACTACAAGCTCTCCGTGGCAAGAAACAGATTGAACCGGGACATAAAGTGCTCATCAATGGCGGTGGAGGAGGCATGGGAGCATTTGCGATTCAGATTGCCAAGTGCTATGGAGCTGAAGTGACTGGAGTGGACAATGCACGGAAATTGGAAATGATGCGGTCCATTGGAGCAGACCACGTTATAGACTATCAGCAGGAAGATTTCACGAAAAGTGGACAGTACTATGACGTAATCATTGACACAGTGGCAAGGAGGTCGTTATCAGAGTACAAGAGTATCTTGAATCCCGGAGGGCTGTTTGTAATGATTGGAGGATCGAGAAGCGCAATTTTCCAAGCTGCTTTCTTAGGACCTCTATATTCAAGGGATGGAGAGAAACATTTGGGCCTTAATCTATGGGGTGAGCCATTCAACAAGAACGATATGGATTTCCTCGTAGACCTTTTCGAAGCTGGAAGTGTAAAACCAGTCATAGAAAGATGTTATCAATTAAGTGAGGTTCCTGAGGCTCTAAAAAGGCTTGAGGATGGACTTGTTCTTGGAAAAGTGGTAATATCGATGAGAGGTAATAGGTAACTGGATTGTAGTCGCATAGGAAAGCTTATGATAAGACTTAGGATGATATTATAGGCTGGTTACACGTTGTAACCCACAGAAGGAGAGAAAAAATGAGAACTGATACAGCACAGAGGATACTATGGATTGCGATGATCTTTATTGTCCTAGGCATAATAGCGACCATATTCGCAGGAATTGGAGCATACCTTGCCTTCACATTCATAGACATTGGCTCATTCATCACAGACCCTTCGATCGTGGCGTTTCTCCAAGATTATGCATGGGTCATTCCGATAATTATCTGGATATTCGCAGGTCTCCAGATTATCTATCTCGCTATCATCACAATGTGGCGAAAAGATCCAGGATCACACAGAACAGGACTCACCATTGTTGGTATCCTCAACCTACTTGTAGGTTTTAGTATCCCAGGATTGCTGATTCTACTTCCGGGACTTCTCATGGAAGAACAATAATTCTTCGAATGGAGACCACTATTGGTCTCCTTCATATTTTATTTCTACAACTCAACACAATATGGATTGAATATGATGAAGGCAATCATTTGGACAAAATATGGGTCTCCGGATGGACTTCAACTTCAAGAGGTAGAAAAACCCGTTCCAATGGAAAATGAAGTACTGATTAAAATTCGTGCAACAACAGTAACTGCGGGAGATTGCGAGATGCGAACTCTCACATTTCCGTTCTTTTTGGGATTCTTCATCCGATTCTATACTGGTCTTCTAAAACCAAAGAGAGTCAAAATACTAGGACAGGAGTTCGCGGGGGAAGTTACAGACATTGGAAAGGATGTCACACTATTCAAGAAGGGAGACCTTGTTTTTGGACCTACAGGCGGATTTGACTTTGGCGCATATGCCCAATACATCTGTTTGCCTGAACATGGTGTACTTGCAATAAAGCCCGACAACATAACATTCGAGGAAGCTGCGGCAGTCCCTGTAGGGGGACTTAATGCGCTGAGCTTCATAAGAAAAGCCAACCTCCAGAAAGGTAAGAAGATCTTGATTAATGGAGCTGGTGGCAGTATCGGAACTATCGCGATTCAGCTTGCTAAATCACTTGGTGCTGAAGTTACTGCTGTTGATAGTACAACCAAATTAGACATGCTGCGTTCTATTGGTGCGGATTTTGTCATTGATTATATTCAAGAGGATTTCACCAGAAGGGGTGATATCTATGATGTCATTTTTGATATAGTTGGAAAAGCATCGTATTCAGGTTGTATGAAATCGTTGAAGGAAGATGGTGTCTATCTATTAGGGAATCTTAACCTGTCCCGTAGCATCCGCATGAAATGGACTTCATTGAGAAGTCATAAGAAAGTAACAGCCAAGACTGCAGACTATGCAATTGAGGATTTGATCTATCTCAAGGAGCTACTTGAAGAGGGAACACTCAAGATCGTAATCGACAGAAGATATCCCTTAGAAGACATGGCTGAAGCCCATACCTATGTTGAAACAGGAAAGAAGATTGGAAATGTGGTTATAACCGTGAACGGACAATCATAGTTCCTTACTATGTCTGTTTACTTAGAGGAATGAAATCATCAAGCATAGCTATTATCCTTCCCCGTTCAGGTTCTTCCAGCTCGGATTTTATGAGATTAATCACACTCTTGGCGCTGATACTCTCCTTCAAGTATGACAACTTCAGATCATCGTTTCCTGCATCAAGTACAAGGACCTTTTCTTTTCCTTCCGTGCTGTCCCAAACAGGCCAAGGAGGCATGTCCTCCTTGTTAGGATTCCCAGTCTTCGCGAAATTAGCCAAATAACTCATGCACATGTCAGTTAATTTCTCACGACCAACCTGGTTATGCTGGGTGTGGGTTTTTCCTGTCAACATAGCTATATCAGCCAAACCCATTCCCAAGAAGAATGGAATCTCTGCAGCGTGGTGCGCACCGAGCTCTCGACCTTTGTTTCCAGGAAGAACACTGATTCCATTTTCATCCAGACTTCCCCAATCGAACCGATAGACATAGACAGGTACATCGCTACGAGAGGTCATCTTGCTGACTACTTCATCAACCCCGTTGGCACGCCACATCATAGAATGGTAGTTCCAGACCAAATCATACTCTCGTGTATTCAATGGTGGATTCTTTCTAAACCACCCAAAGAGTTTCATTTCATCCTTCGTACACCCAATAATTAGAGGGACTTTGTTTGTCCAGTCACCAGATGAAAAGAGGTCATATCCTTCCGTTGGTATCACAGTTCCATCAGCAAAGATGGTTCGCCACTCCGCCATCCCAAACTCTCTGGTAGGAATGTTCTTTATGATTGTAAAGGCTGATTTTGACCTGAGGTACTTGTTGATCTCATCATCCTTCATCCTACTGATGACCTGTTGAGCTTCTGGTTCGTTCCCAGCTTTTCGATCCTTCACCAGAAGAGTTCCGAGAAGCTTGTTGCTTTGTTCTTTGGCTACATCAGGACTCCAGACTAGTGACAGACCACTTTCAACAACTGCACGATGAAAGAGCCCCTTGGCTAGGGGTGAGATTAAGAGAGATAGCACATTGAAAGCTCCACCTGACTCACCCGCAACAGTGACATTATTTGGGTTGCCACCAAATGCACTGATGTTATCCCTTACCCACTCCAGGGACTTCACAAGATCCAGAGTCCCAAAATTACCGCTCTGGTCTTCTGGTGATCCAGTATCAGTTACTGCTGGCTGGAAAAACCAGCCCATAGGACCTAGTCGGAAGTTGACAGAAATGTACAGCATGTTTGATCTCTCAGCCACAGCATTTCCATAGTAGGAGGATGTGGCAGCAGACCCAATGGAATTTCCTCCTCCATGGATGTACAAGTACACTGGCAAATTGGCTTCCAAACTATTAGGACGCCAGATATTGAGGTAAAGGCAGTCCTCTGAACCTAGAGGACCTAGGATGAGCATTACCTGTGCTGCAGAGTCACCAAATTTCCTTGTCCTACGTGTTCCGAGCCAAGGTACAGGGTCGAGTGGTGCTTTCCACCGCAGTTCTCCCACAGGTGGAGTCGCGTAGGGAATACCCTTCCAGCACCAGGTGCCTTTATCTGAATAACCAGATACGCGCCCGTACTTGGTTTGGACAACCGCGTCGTTATTCCAGTCACCTAGCTCGTAGGTATTTTCAGCTGGCTTAGGTGCAAAATACCTTTTGAAGGGCGAAGACACAGATCTTTTAACAGAGATACCTAGCCTGATAACTGGAGAGAATAACTTCCCTAATTTCATTAGTCGTGACAAAGCTTTGCACCACGTACAATGATTTCGATTACTAGACTGGGTGATATTTGTTTTCACTAAATATCATTAAGGGCAATGTTGTAGTGACTTTATCTTGACCAATCTAAAAAATACACCCAATTTGTTCAGTATAAATATAAGGCACAGCTGAGAAGTGCAGCGATTATTAGTTTGGGTGTTTGAAGTGAAATATACAAGACCAATTGTCGTGTCTATATTGGCAATTATACCCTTGACCATTTTGTTTAGTGTGACAAGTGCAGCTGGTTGGGTAGTGTTGCTGTTTCCTGTGTCTGCCATAATTGGAACTTTGATTGGGTTTATCCTCGCACCTCTTTTCCTTTGGATCTACAAGAAGTATATGGGACGAAATCATCTATTCGCGATACAAGACCAGGACACAATGGAGAAGTCCCATGGTATGCTTATGGGATTCTTCCCAGCATTGATGGCGATGAACTTCACGCTTTTTCTTATATTCGATCAAACTATCATGGCTATGCCGCTGTTCCAAGATTACTATCTTCAGTGGAACAACATCATCTTTCTCTTCTTTGTCTTAGGTGCCTTCTTGCAAGCTCCTGCATTCGCTCTTTTTTCTGCTGCTTGGATAATCGATGAGTCAGGGATTGTGTTGGTGAGTAAATATGGCACAGCTGAACTTCAAGCCACGGGCAAGTGGTTCTTAGCCCTCCTGAAAGGCTATGCAGGAATTGGCGTTGTTATTGCCCTGTATCAATTCACTTTCGAATTTCTTGGTACATACGGTAGTCAAGTGCATTGGTCCGCGGTTCTTTTCCTGTTTATCTTGCCTCTTATCGTCACACTGTGGGTGATACCTGCAATAATAGTTGTAGGTGCAACAGAAGGAAGGAGACGGAGTTACATCCTCAAATTTGCTGAAAGATTCGGAATCAGAACCGAATTTGAGCTGAACATCAGAAGAATTATGGAAACCTAACAGTCAATCATAGAAACGGTATATTGATTTGGAGCATTGCATATAGCAGCTGATGTTCGAGGAACTGATAGGGAGTTTATGTTGATGTCTATTGTTACAAAAAAGTTCAGTCTACTTGTAGCAGTCTTCACCTTGACAGTTTTTCTTTCAGCTCAGATATCTACTCCGGTGGTTTCAGTAACCACGCCAAATCATATTCTTGCAAGTGCTGAAAATTCAATTATTTGGGAAACATACCGTCAACCAGACTATATGGATCCGCACGTGAACTATGAGGAAGCTGGTTCATGGATGCAATACAACATCTATGAAACGTTGTTTACGTATCCCTGGGACACTGCGGATACATCACCATCTGTACCATTACTTGCAGAAAATGTTGTAATCTCGTCTGATGGATTAACCTATACCTTCACACTCCGTCAGAACGTCACATTTCATGATGACACTCCCTTCAACGCAACCTGCGTCCAGATGAACTTCTGGCGAATGTTAGGACGTGGTTGGGATGATGGCTTTGGTCCAGTCTGGATGGTCGCAGAACCAATCCTCGGTGGTCAAGCCATTGAGGATGCAGTATTCGAGTATGGAGACAGAACTCCTGAGCACATTGCTGCTTGGGAGAATTGGGTTGAGAATGTGAGTGCAGTAGTGGTAAATAGTGAATTCGAGGTTGAGATACATCTCGCGTACAAGTATGCTCCATTCCTCTCAATCTTGGCGTATCAAGTCGGAGCAATGATTAGTCCGACATTTTTCATGCCTCACGGAGGCATGTCACCAGAGAGTACGGATCAGACCTTTTATGATGAAGCATGCGGGACGGGTCCATACATTCTCGTTGATTTAATTTGGGATGATAGAATTCTAATGACCAAGAATCATAACTATTGGAGAGAAGCTGATGCGAAGGTCACCCATCCAAATGCGGGTTCGATTGATGATGTCATAATCAAGATAAACTATGATGAAAACAGCAGAATGCTTAGCCTTCAGGCTGGAACCACTGATGCTTGTGACTGGCCAATAACTCATGCATACGACATTTACAACGGGCAAACTACAATTGGGAATGGCACACTCCAGAGTCTAAACCCATCTATAAAGGTGTGGGCTGGTAGCCCAACATATGATACCATGTTTCTAGGATTCAATATGAATCCATACCTCAATGATTCTGGTGTCATCATCCAGAACCCGTTCACTGTCTGGGATCTCAGAGTAGCTATATCGTATGCATTTGACTATGATTCCTGCATTGACAACACACGCAATGGCTTCGGTGTACAACTTCAAGGTCCGATACCACATGGTATGTATGCCCATGATACTGGTCTTTTCATGTTTGAGTATGACATTTCACAAGCAGTGACACATTGGAATCAAGCCATGACCAATGGTCTTGACACAATCTTAGCAAACAACTCCTATGAGCTTAACATCTACTACAACGAGGGTAACCATATTCGTGAAGCAACTGCACTAATCATAAAACAGGCACTCGAGGACATCATAGGTAATCCCTCATCCGCAGATCCATCTTCAACACTCACCATTGATGTGGTTGGTCTTGAGTGGACAAACTA
>JAEORX010000132.1 GCA_016840685.1 Candidatus Thorarchaeota archaeon | reverse complement strand
GCAAAGAATAGTAGCATTGATGATTGCCTTCAAAATGTGTCCTCCGAGTCTACTACTCAAAAGTAGTGTTTGAAAAACCTTCTCATTTCTTGACTTGCTGGTGTTTGTAACATTCTAAAACATGCGCCATCCAGCCAGCTGACCGAGACACAGCAAACAGAGATGTATTTAGTTCTGGAGGAAATCCGAGAGTGAAATATACAGCAGCATTGTAAAGGTCAACATTCGGGAAAGCATCAATCTCTTTGTACTCTGCAAGAAGCAGTCTTCCCTCTTTGGCAATGGAATCTGCTATATGCAAGAGCCATTGGTGTTTGGTGTTTGTCACTCTTCGTTCAAGCATCTTCCGCAGCACTATTGCTCGCGGATCTACTCCTGTATAGATTCTATGACCAAGTCCGTAGATCTTTTCACCTGACTCCAGTCTTTGCTCAAGGTAGGTTTTCACATCAGTCTTTTCCCTGACTTCTTCAAACATCCTCATCGCTTCAGCTCCAGCACCATGATGCAAGGCTCCTATATGTATGGTAAGAGCTGCGAGTAGTATATCTGAGATGCTTTTTCCTTCATTGACATTTTTTTCCAGTGCTGATAGAGAGGGATTATCAGGATCATCCATATGCAAAATCAACGACGATTGAAAGTCTCTAAGGTCTTCCTCTTTAGAAATAATCCCTCTTGTCATCCATAGGAAATTAGCCGCATGTCCAAGTCTTTTGTCTGGGGATTGACTCTTCTTAAATTGGTTTAATCCTAGATCATATGCGACAACAAGTGGTGCTAAGGACACGAAAGCTAAAAGCGTATCAAACATTGTCAGGCAATTTTCCTTTCTGATTCTATTCATTCTCCCTGCCAAATCAAAGAGAGAATCCATGTCTTCATGATAGAGGTTTCTCAGTTCTATCATTCTTCGTGAAATAGTTCTTAATTCTTCATGAGAAGGCAATTGCCCGTTGACCAGTAAATAAAGTGACTCTTCAAAATTTGAACTCCTACTCAACTCTGTAGCATTCATGCCTCTGAAGAAAAGCTGGTTCTTTGAGGGATCAATCTTGCTAATTGGCATCATGAGCGACACAAATCCATCCTTCGTAAATGCCTAGGGAGCCCTTAGAATTACCAAGGGCTTCCATAAATGCCATGGTTACAACTTCTTACCAATGACAGCAGCCAGGTCTGCCAACCGGTGGCTGTAACCAGCCTCGTTATCATACCACCCAAGAACCTTGACCATATCATCCTGAGCCATCGTGAGCAACGAATCAAAGGAACAGGAATGCGGGTCTCCAATGAAATCTGAAGACACTAGTGGTTCATCAATGTAGGCAAGGTATGGTTTCAGAGCTCCCGATTGTGATGCTTTCTTGAATGCATTATTTACAGCATCAACATCTGCAGCCTTTTGTAGAATTACACTCATGTCAACTAGTGACGCATCCATGACAGGAACTCGAAGTGCCATACCATCCAGTTTGCCAGCGGCTTTCGGATAGACAAGACCAATCGCACTTGCAGCTCCCGTGCTTGTAGGTACAATATTCCAACAAGCAGCTCTCGCTCTTCGTAAATCTTTATGAGGTCCATCAAGCATGACTTGATCATTTGTCACTGCATGTATTGTTGTCATGAATCCTTTCGCAATGCCGAAGGCTTCATCCAGAACTTTGACCATCGGTGCAAGACAATTTGTTGTGCATGATGCGTTTGAAATCAAATGATGCTTTTCAGGGTTGTAGTCATCATCGTTGACCCCTGGAACCACAGTGAGCATTCCTCCTCCCTTTCCAGGAGCACTAAGAATGACCTTTTTTGCTCCTGCAGTCAGGTGCTTTGCGGCATCATCTTTGCTTCTGAAAAAGCCAGTCGACTCAATTACGATATCAACGCCGAGGTCTCCCCAAGGAAGGTTGGCAGGGTCTCTATCAGATAAAACCTTAATCTCATCGCCATTTACTGTGATACTCCCTTTTCCTGCTTCGACAGTACCATCAAAACGTCCCATCACAGTATCGTACTTCATTAGATGTGCAAGTGTATCCTCTGTCGTGAGGTCATTAACAGCTATGATATCAAATCCTTTCTTCTCCAGAGCCGCTCGAAGGAAACCACGTCCTATGCGACCAAATCCATTTATTCCAACACGAATTGCCATGCAAATTCCACCTTGTATGAGTGTCTAGGTAAGATGAACTTGCTAGCTTTGATATATCTTTGCTCATAGAGGTTGATTATTTCCCACTCCTTGTTCCTTAATTGCATGTTCATATTTTTTCATCCCATACACATAGATAGGAACAAGAATGAATCCAGAGAGACCAACCAATATGAAGGGCGCAGAGGGATCAAGGAAGTCCCACAATAATCCACCTACAATTGGTGCACTGAATCTTGAAAAGCCCATCACAGACTCGAATAGACCAAACCCTTCGCTCGCTCTTCCTTCGTAGGCTGTCCCAAAAACAGATGACATAACTGTGTATGCTGTCAGACCTGTGATACTACCAATGCTGAACAAAATCGCTATTGCCAGTAAATCAAACGGTGAGCTCAGAATTGCAGGAATGAATACCAATCCCAGTGTGCTCAATGCCCCCACAACCACCGCAGTCGAAACAATCCCGGTCTTGTTCTTATGATCAGCAAATCTACCCATTAGTCCACCAAGTATTCCAGCAATAATGCCCCCTGGCAGATACACAAGAGCAACTAGTATAATATCTGATGTGAATGCCTCGAGAATGTATAGCTCAACGAATGGAGAGAGCAATGCTGTGATGAATGTGTCCAATCCTGCAGCAATAACGAGCGCTGCAATCCCTAGACTAATGGCTGTTTTTCGATTTGGTCCATTTGGTATCTCCGTTTGCTTTTCAATGGGTGGTTGATGTCTTACGACAATCAATCCACCGATGATGTTCATCGCTGCATAGAACAGGAAGACTGTGACACTACTCTCCAATGTGAATAGGATGGTAAAACCAATGAACGCACCAACGACACTTCCCCGTCCATTTGCAGCCTCTCGCCTTCCAAATGCTTCAGCTCGGTTCTTCCTCAAGACTCGTTCTGATATTTCTGCATCGCTACCAACTTGGTAGAACGCCGCTCCGAAACCCCAGACGAGACTATTGATGATTAGAAAATTTACATTAGCCAGAATAATTGAGTAAGCCATTCCTATGTATGAACTGGCACGTACAAAAGCGCCCAGGAGTATCGACTCCCTGCGTTTCCCCCTCTTGGCAACCCGTCCTGCAACTGGTGAGAATAATGCAGAACCTAGTGTAAGAAAAGAGAAGACTAGAGCAACCTGTGTGGCACTTGCTCCCATTGTTCCATAGGCAATAATAGGGATAAGGAAACGGATTACAAAGAAACCTAAGCTGCAAAAGAAGGCTGAGTTGTAGACGGAACTTAAGGCATGCCAGTCGCTGGTTTCAGGCGTGTTCTCAAGCATATTGGTGTCCTTACAAGTGCCTTAAACGAATGCGGATAAATATACTCTCCTCCTCTTTCTGAAGCCTTATTACAAAATTGATGAATAGTCAGAAGCAATTCTCTCAGGAGGAACAGAAATGAGCGACCATAAAGATCACATGTGTGAGTATGCTAAACATCACGGCGTTGATGATATGCGGCCTCGAGTAAAAGATGGGAAGTTCATCTGCGAGGTCTGCGGTCGAGTTGCTAACAATAAAGATTACCTTTGTAGACCAGTAAAGCTCTGACCAATTGTGATACATCTCTTCTGGAGGAGTTCTATTATCCTCCAGAAGACGGTTTTTCTTTTCAAGCCTCTGGAAAGTAACAGGCGACGTAGTGATTTGGACCTACTTCGTGAAGTTGGGGCTCCTCAGGCTTGCAATGAACTCCATACTCTTGACACCGTGGCTGGAAACGACAACCTGGCGGTAGGTCTATCGGTGTTGGAGTTTCGCCGGGTAGCATTATTCTCTCACGTTGAATAGTGGGATCAGGAATAGGTATGTTCGAAACCAATGCTTTGGTGTAGGGATGCTGTGGCTCTTGAATCACATCCTCCATCGGTCCCATCTCAGCGATTCGCCCAAGGTACATGATTATCAGATAGTCACCTATGTATCTAGCTTGCGCTAGATCGTGTGTGATGAAGATATATGTGAGGTTCTTCTCACGTTGCAAATCTGTCATCAGATTCATGACCTCCGTTCGTATGCTTGCATCTAGCATTGAAACCGGTTCATCTGCAATGATCAGATTTGGTTTGAGAATAAGTGAGCGAGCAATTGCTATTCGTTGGAGCTGTCCTCCTGAAAGCTCATGGGTATATCTAGTGGCGAAGTCCTCCCCTGGAATCAGTCTCACATCTTCCAATGCCTCAATGACATTATTGTAGAGTATCTCATCACTCTCATCAAGGTCATGAATCACTAATCCTTCTCCCACAAGATCCACTACAGTGTGCCTAGGATCTAGGACCTCGAATGGATTCTGGAATATGAGTTGCAATTTCAGACGTAGTTCAATAAGCTCCTCTCGATTCATATCAAAAATATTCTCGCCTTCATAGAAGGCTGCCCCAGAGGTAGGGTTCACCAGTCGTAGAATTGTCCTAGCAAGTGTTGTCTTTCCACATCCGCTTTCTCCAGCAATCGCTATTGAACCCCCACGTGGCACTTCAAAACTTACATCATCGACCGCCTTAACGTATCTTTTGGCTTTTCTGAATGAGAAGATCCCTGATCGTACATCAAACCATTTCCTCACATTTTGGACACTGAGAATTATATCAGATGATGCCATCTAGCTGCTACCTCCTAAATCAAGATCTCCAGCAAAGTGACACTTTGCAAAATGTCCTGGTTGAATTTCTTGGAACTCAGGAACTTCTATACTACAGATGTCTTGAGCAAAGGGACATCTTGGATGGAACCGACAACCAGATGGAAGGTTCATTAGGTTCGGTGGAACGCCTGGGATGAACTCAAGCCTCTTCTTTGGACCCACAACGCTTGGGAATGCCCCTATGAGTTTGTAGGAATATGGATGAAGACTTCGCTTGAAGACTGATTCCACATTCCCCACCTCAACAAGATTCCCAGCATACATTATACCAACATCATGACAGTTCTCCGCTACAACTGAAAGGTCGTGTGTTATGAAGAGGACTGCGAGTTCATACTTGTCCTGCAATTTCCTGAGAAGGTCCAGTATCTTGTTCTGAACAATCACATCAAGTGCTGTGACTGGTTCATCCGCAATGATTAACTGTGGATCGCATGCTAGAGCCTGTGCGATGATTGCCCTCTGTAGCATTCCTCCACTGAACTCGTGAGGATAGTCCGTCTGTCGTTCTGGTTTAAGACCAACCTCGTCGAAGAGCGTGGAGACGATCAAGAGTGCTTCCTCCTCTGAGATATCATCCTTCTCCCGAATGACTTCCACTATTTGCCGTCCGATTCGGAGAACTGGGTTGAATGCATTCATCGCGTACTGGAAGACAATGGATGCCTTCTTCCATCTGATCTGCCGCATCTCTTCATCAGTTAGTTCTGTGAGCTCGACACCACCAAGGTTGACACTTCCTCTTGCAATCTTTCCGTTCTCGGCTAGGATTCGCAGTATACTGTACGCAGTAGTAGTTTTTCCACACCCACTCTCACCTGCGAGACCCAAAGTTCTTTTACGTTCAATGTTGAATGTGACTCCATCAACTGCCTTGAGCTCCCTTCCACCAAGGTAGTAGTATGTTGCTAAATCGTTGACCTCAAGTACTGCCATCTATTCTCGCCTCCCTCGTAATCGTGGATTCACAACTTTGTCTGCTGTATGGCTAACAAAGACGAACCCAAGGGTCGTCAGCAGTATCAGTAGACCTGGAGGAATGAACCACCACCAGCGATTTGCTAGCAATGCTGCATTCTTCCACGCCCAGTGAAGGAGTATGCCCCAGCTTGGTTGACCATGAATGTCTACAAATCCCAGAAATGCTATACCTGCTTCGCTGAGAATCGCATTTACAACTCCAAGGATCATATTGGCAAGAATAAGAGGAAGTGTGTTGGGCAATATGTGGCGAATGAGAATATAGCTATCACTCCCACCTAGTGCATGGGCTGCTTCAGTAAGTGGTCGTTCTCGCAAAGAGAGTGCCTCTGCCCTAACCATTCTTGCTGTGCCGGTCCAGCCAAGAATAGCGATTACTATGATAACATTCTGCAGACCTTGTCCAAAGATTACCAAGAATATCAGCATAAGGGGTAGAGTTGGCAAGCAGAGGAATATGTCAA
Organism: Candidatus Thorarchaeota archaeon; assembly: GCA_016840685.1. Taxonomy (GTDB): domain Archaea; phylum Asgardarchaeota; class Thorarchaeia; order Thorarchaeales; family Thorarchaeaceae; genus SMTZ1-45. The sequence goes on along the minus strand of JAEORX010000132.1, from coordinate 1,532 downwards.
CAATTCGCATTAGGATTGTGTCAATGAATCCTCCGAAGTAGCCTGAAATCAACCCTACTGTGGTGCCTATTACGACCGAGACTACACTGGCCACAAATCCAACAAGGAGCGATATCTGTGAGCCATATAGCAATCTGCTGTAAATGTCCTCGCCTCTGTGATTTGTGCCAAGAATGTGTTCAGGACTAGGGGGCTGTAGAAGATCCTCAAGTTGTAGGGATCCCTGTCCCCAATGGTATGGAGCAAGGATAGGTGCCAATAATGCAATCGACACTATCACTGCTATTATTACCAGACCAATCATTCCCATGGGATGATAGAGAAATTCCTTCCAAAATGTTTCAATCTTTGGCCTTAGATTCCAAAGAAACTCAATAATCCTTGGTGCCATGATGAAGACTGGGAAGATAATCATTAATGGAAGGATGGCAAGAAAAATCAGACCCCCCTGTAAATAACTGGTCAGTGTTCGAGTTAAGAGGGTTGGTAGTAAGGTGAATCCAATGTTAGCAGTTGTGAGAGTACTCTCTATAACAATCACTCCAAGAACAATTCCCAAGAAAAGTCCTCGATAGAGCTTAAGATACAATGGTTTCCAGTTCACAGTCAGCTTGGGTGACCAGAAGAACAAACCAAATGTGACTATCAAGCCCCACCCAACACCCATGGCAAAAAAGACTAGGAGGCAGATGTTGAACAATATGAATTTCTGAACAAACCTACCCTCCCTATGTGCATACAGCTTCCTCCCTCTTATTGCTAGAATGAATGTGAGACAGAAAATCACCCATGCTTCAATTCGCAGGGTGCTTGTCAATACCAATGTCCATTGTGTGGTCATGCCTACGAAATCTAAAGCTATGTAAGGAGTGAGAAGAATGACTAATGAATCAAATACGAAGAGGGCTGAGATGCTGAGGAGGAAGAATGCTCCGATGGATACTATCTTCACGTGTATTGGCTTCTTTGTTTTCTCCATTACAACTGTGTCCTTGCTCTCTGAATGTTCATAATTAGTTGCCATCATGTTTCCTCCTCAATACCGTATCCTCGGATCTAAGTACAAGTATAATATATCTGCCACAAAATTGGCTATCAACGTGATTGTTGCAAGAAACAAGAATATCGCTTGCAAGACAGGATAATCCACGGTTAAAACCGAGTTGTATGTCAGAAGACCTAGTCCACTCCAACTAAAGACATACTCCGTCATCGTTGCCCCACTGACTAAGAATGGTACATTGACCGCAATGGCACTGACCATTGGGAGCATGGCGTTTCGCATCGCGTGACCATAGAGAATTGTGCGTTCCTTCAGGCCTTTGGCCTTCGCCGCAAGGATATAATCCTGGGTAAAAACATCTAGTACAGTGTCACGCATGATGAGATAGAACCCTCCTATGAATGAGAGGGTCAACACTGTAAAGGGTCCTATCATATGGTGTAGGTAATCAAACATGTAGTCCAAGAAATTAATATGATCGTATCCTCGGGTTATTGTACCCGCAAGTGGTATGAGGTTCAGTTGAAAT
>JAEORX010000131.1 GCA_016840685.1 Candidatus Thorarchaeota archaeon | reverse complement strand
CCCTGCTACTAGTGCTGGAAGAAGCAGGATTCCGATTCTCCGTCCTGGATACGCTGGGAGCTTTTCACGCAGCTTGTCAACGCCCTTCAGATGCATTATATTCACTCTAGGGGCTTCATTACAATCTTTCTTATCAAAACTCTGGCCATTACCTGTGCAGAGAACTTAATCATCTTCGAAGTCTCTTTCCACCAAGTCTGAGGAGTGACTTTACAACCACTCCGTTTCTAAGAAGCCGAAGTAAGAGTTTCCCATTCTCAGTTAAGGTGTAGACCGAGGCGTTTTCCACTTTTTCCTCGATGAGGTACTTCTCCTTCAGAAGAAAGTCATCGATCCAATGATAGACCTGGCGAGTGTTACCCAGAATCTTAGTCAAGTCCCACCGAGTAGTCCTCTCGCTGTTCTCTATGGTGCTGAGAATCTCGAATGCAATATCAACAGGCTCTCTCGGCTTGGACAATGTACTCACTTCTCGAGCTGTTTGTTTATCTCATACAACCTCGCATATCTTTCTCGTAACTCGAAGAACTTCCGTAGCAGAATGATCCCATAGACCAACATTGGAATCGATGTCAGAATTAGAGCCCCAGTGAACAGAGGATCCCCCCCCAGATTGACCAAGATAATCAGAATCTCGATAATTACGATGGTCAGAAGAAGAGCAGCTGCGCCTCCAATGGCTCCTGCCACCTCAATGAGATCTCGTGAGAGTGCAGATGCATCTCTTACCATCTCCTCCATGAGACTATTGAGTTCCATCATTTTTTCGAGGTCTTCTTCAGATTGGATATTGTCCCTAGCCTGTTCCTTCGCCATGTGACTCCGCCTCGTCAATGATTTTTGCATCGGGACTATATAAATCGGTGACTGGAACATAAGCAGCAATTGCTTCTAGAACAATGCCTTTTGTATTTCAACTCTCATGAAATCATGTGTGTTGAACATGGTTCCAGAAAATTCTGAACGCCAGGCGGAGATTGATGTCCCAGTGAAGACTGACACTGAGGTAGGTGACAACCCGAAGGGAGCCAAGGAACGATTTTTCGACTTTGCTGGATGGCTCGTACTCCTGTTCCAATCAGTCCCGGCTCTCTTCATCTGGGGTGGTCTCATGACACTTCCCTTCGTACTGTATTTGTTAATTATGTTCTTCTCTTTTGGGAATGTTGAGGTGCCCATAGTGACTGATAGGGGTCAGTTCTACTTTCTAGAGGCATTGAACATCTTCTTCTTTGGAGGGAATCGCATTCCGGAGATGGTCGTGTCCTTTGCGGGTCTGTTCATCTTGATCTACTCTGTTCTATTCCTGAAGTTTCGAAAACCCGAGGGTCTTGTGAGATCTGGTCCCTACAGGTATGTGAGGCATCCACAATATTTTGGGGTCATTGTATTTACAGCCAATCTCACCAGTAGATCTTTCCGAGAGACCCTTGGTGACGTTGGATGGATTGGTCCTGAACTGACACTTCTTCTATGGATTGCCACTATTCTTGCATACATCGTACTCGCACGAGTGGAGGAGAGTCATCTCTCCAATAAATTCGGTACACAGTATGAGGACTATCGTAGGGATGTGGCCTTCATGTTTCCGTTTCTGAGAACGAAGCATAGAGTCTTGGAGATTATCAGTACACTTGTTGTGTCTGTCTTACTGATGTTTGGGACGGCAGTCTTAGCCGAGTTTATGCATCCATGAGTTTGCGTATATGATGTGTATCATATTGAACTAATACCAAGAAATACCATGGAGGAGATAAAACCTTGGCACTACTTGAGAACATCATTATCCATGGTTCACTCTATGCGGTCATTGTGAACCTGTATCTGTTTGCCCTTATGGTTACAGTCAGTCCGAGAATCTGGGCGTATGCAGACTACCCAAAATCAATCACTGACAGGGTACCTCCACAAACAAGCAGAGAGAAGAAGATTGGCGGTGTCATTATGATACCCTTCTTCATTCTTGTACTTGGACTTCCAGTATTATCCACAATTATGCTAGAAGCGTCATATGGCGGAGTCATCCCCTTACTAGATGCCTTCTTGAACATCTACGGTATACTCCTGTTTGGAAATATCTCAGAGGTCCTAATCATTGATCTTCTAATAGTTGGCACAATCACACCAAGCTTTGTCGTGATTCCTGGAACTGAAGATCTGAGGGACACAGAGTATAAGGCGTTTAGACTCCATCATGCGAAGGCTCACATTCGCGCAATCGTTGCCATGGCTATCGTGAGTCTTGTTCTAGCTGGAATCCTTGTGATGGTCTAGATCTCTTCAAAGAAATTACACCGCGAGGTCACAATTTTTTTCTAGTCTACCTGCACTGCACACTATCATGAAAAGTCATACAAAGTACCTGACCTTCAATGTACAAGCTCGAATGGACTTCGTGCACATAACTCCTGATGTTCAGGATGCCGTGAAGGAGAGTGGTGTTCAGGAGGGTCTCTGTCTTGTTAACGCCATGCATATCACTGCAAGCGTCTTCATCAATGATAATGAGAGCGGACTCCATGATGACTACAAACGTTGGCTAGAAGAGTTAGCCCCTCATGAGCCAATCAGTCGCTACAAACACAACCGGACTGGAGAGGACAATGGGGATGCTCATCACAAGCGGCAGATCATGGGTCGTGAGGTGGTCGTTGCCATCACAAAGGGTCGACTTGACCTTGGCCCCTGGGAGGCAATCTTCTATGGTGAGTTTGATGGGCGGCGGTCGAAGCGTGTTCTCATCAAGATCATCGGAGAGTAGCTGACCCATGGTTGACATGATAAAGACCATTCAGGACATCGAGCAGTCGATCGAGGATGTCCTCTGGAAGAGTCTGAAGGACGACGACCATGAAACGGCTCTGGGAGAGTATGAACTGGCAAGGCAGCGTCTTGAGGCCTTGCAGGACCTTCCTGAGGGTGCTGAAAAGGAGCGGAAACGGGTCCTCTCCTACTGTCTCATGCGCATCAATGATGAACTGGAACACCTTGAGCAGTCAGAGGGGTCCATTCAGAGGGCTGCGGAGTCCCTGAAACTGGCTGAGGAGTCAGGAAGCAGGGTTCAGACACTGCGTTCGAGACTTGCCCTGGGCGTGGCACTACTGAATACGGGAAAGAATTCAGCGGCTGAGAGTCACTTCACAGACATCATACTTCAGACGCAGGATGAGTCCGAGGACAGAGATGTGATTCAGGTCTATGGGTGGACCCTGATCGTGCGTGTAAACATACTGCTTGGCAAGAGCCTGTACGATCAAGCAAAGGAACTTGCCAGTCACGCCATAGGAGTCCTCAGTGGAATCGAGAACTACGCTGGTCTCAGAACAGCCTACTCACTTTTGTCTCGCATCTATCAGATTGAGGGTGACACAGTGATGGCTGACCAATCTAGGGAACAGGCAGCGCGATATGCGGAGCTAGCCAGAGAACGTCGACAATAGGTCTCTCTAGAGAGGAATCCACTTCCTCACATCTCTCTTGTACTTGAGGAACTCTTCACCAAACCGATCTTCAAGCAGCCTTTCCTCATAGTTTGCTAGCATGTTATAAAAGGCAAATATTATCACCCACATGACAATCGAGGCCAGAGAGAAGGTCACCAGTGCCAGACCAAGATAGAACAGGTGTGTCCCAAGATACATCGGGTGGCGAACACGACCAAAGACACCTATCGTTGCTAGACCCTCCACCCTTGTGTCAAAGAGGTCCTTGTGAGATGCGTTCATGAAGTATACAGCAATCAAGAGGACCACTGCCCCAAGACCCAGGTACACATAGAAGTAGTCCATGACCCACAGAAAGGTTGTGATACGCAAGAGAAACGAGTCAATGATCCAAATCGCAAAAAATGCCACCATGAGAATCGTCTGGTCCCTGTGGCTCTCGGGTCGTTCTCCACTAAGATGTTCGTGACGATGTTTAGACATACAAAAACCTCTTTTCACGCAATGTTTGTTTTTGACTCATGATTCATAATGGTTTCTATCAAGACTTTGGTCTGAGCAGAAACAAAGATGAGCACTTGACAACAATTATCTATACAGCTCCTTTGCTTGAGGCACATCAGGAGGTCCTGAGACCTGTCAGATAGAGAAAAAGAAACACCATCCGTTGGTCTGGAACGGAAGAAGGAACAGGCCAGAGAACGAGCGAAGGCTGTCAGAGAGGGTGCAATCTTCACGAGGAAGACACGTGAGCGGTCTCTGACCCCTGGAGTCAGGGTGATAGGAAGCAGTATCTTGAGGAAGGACGAGCTGTCTGACAAGTCTGATGCCGTTAGTAGGCTGAAGGAGGAGGTCACGGAGTACCTCTTGAAGAAGGAGGGATTCTTGGTCACTGAGGGGGTATCAGTAGACAAGCTGTCCAAGAGAAGTGACAGTGCGGATGTGATGGAGGTACAGATAGCCAGAGTCACAGGACTCCATGAGAAGTGGGGACTTGAACGTACCTTCCTCTCAAGGTCCATATTCGCACATCGCTTCGAGGATGGGGCAGTCTTCGAGCACAGTCTAATCAGCTATGGAGGGTATGTGAGTCGTACATACTATGTCGTTGGCGGGAATGAGTTTCGAGCCTTCGCGCAGCGGAACTTCAGGAAGCCATCAGATTAGGACATCAAATTTTCTCTGAGATTTGAATTATCTCTAGACCACCACTCCGGTCTGCGACATAGACTAGGTCCCCCACAACGTCAAGATTGACTGCCCCACCTCCATCATAGAACCTGCCAATCATTATTGGATTCTCAGGGTCACTGACATCAACTACCAAGAGCCCAAGCTCATAGTCTGCCACATATGCAGTGGTCCCTTCAACATGTACTGCGAAAATAGACCCTCCTGGATCAAACACGCCTCTTTGACTGATGTTTGAAGGGTCAGTCACATCGAGAATCAACAGCTCTCCGCCATCCACCTCATGATTCCCAGAGAACAGGTAGTTACCATGGTTGAAGGGGTTCCAGATGTCATCATCTGGCATGTAGCTCCCGATCAGCGATGGGTTTGTCGGGTCACTGATGTTCAACACCTTCACTCCGGTGTTCGCACTTCTGTGGTCAATGACATATGCAAGGTCATCAACGACATGGAGATGGTGGCAAGCTCCCAGAATGGGGTAGTCTGACAGAAACTGAGGACTGGTGGGATTAGACACGTTCAGTATGACCAAACCATTGTTCCAATCCGCAAGATAGGCGATACTGCCAACAATCTGCACATCGTACACCTCACCACTGCCATCGTACTGGTATATCTCGCCAATTTCATTGGGATCTGTGGCATTGATGATTTCAAGACCCTCGAATGCATCTGCCACAAACACATAGTCACCGAGGACATCCACCCTCTGAGGCAGACCGCCATCATGAAACGTGGAGAGTACGGTTGGCTCTGACGGGTCACTCACATTCACAAGAACAAGACCACCTGGTGTGGGTTCATTCTGGTCGAGGACATATGCGATATCTCCCACTATCTTGACATCAGCAGTACTTCCTCCTGTGTCAATCTGACCAATCTTTGTCAGAGTGATAGTTGGCTCTGGAGTTTGACTGTTTAGGAAAATGGCCAGTGAAATCACCAGACCAAGCACTAGAATGAAGATCAGCCCAAGTGCTATGGCTTGTTTTCTCTCCATGACAACACCTTTCCGCAGTCATCAACCTCCTAAGATAAATCCGGATTTCTACGCAATATGGTACCAAATCTCATATCTGAAGGATTACCAAACAAATGAAGAGGTTTGCAATTGTACAAGTTCTCTGACAAGAAGAATCGAGAGGATGTGATTGCCCTCAGATGGCCAAAGGCTTGTCTTGCTTGCGGGACTGACATGCCAGAGAATGCAGACCCTCGACATGCCATTATTGGCCTGTTTCATGTTGACAAGAGGACAACGCGAGATGATAGGAGACATACCCAGGTGCTGGTGAAACTGCCTGGTTTCTTCTATATGTGTACTGACTGTTTGGGGATTATTGAAACAGCAGCCGACGCCCACCCAAAGAACCTCAAGAAGCTTCTAGAGACCCTCAAAGAGAGTCCCTGGATGGAGTTCATCGAGGTTGAGAAGACAGGCCATGTGAAACTCCCAGATGGTCTATTCAAGGAGAAGCTAAAGGATGCAAACCCGGATGCGTGGCTCAAGGTCAAACGCGATCCGATGTCCCGACTGAAACGTGCCATGGGGGTCTCGAAATGATAGAAGACTTCGAGGGGATAAGGCAGTACCTTCTGCCCAATGAGGAGATCCATCTTGCCTGCCGGACACTGAAAGGTCCGCTTGTACTATCGAATAGACGAGTTGTGGTCATGAATGAAAAGAGACCCCCGAAATCCATGATTGAGTGGGTCATCCCATATGACTGTGTCTTGAGCATTGGGTCGGAAAAGACTGACCGGTCAATAATTACTGGCAGGATTCTGGACAAATATGGGAATCACACGAGAGAAACTGGGTCCATCGAGATACAAGCACCGAAGGACGATGTAGAGGGTGTTTTCCAGTCTGTCATGAAAGAGTCCTCTCAGGTCATTGAAGAGATGAGGGGTCCCACAGTTCCACACCTTGACCTGAGCTATTTGGAAAAGATGCCAGACCGCCTGACACGGGATGCTGTTTTGGACCTGAACACTGTTCTACGAGACAGACCAATTCATGATACTCTTGTCCATGAGGCTACAAAGTTCCTCGGTGATAGACCATTTCTTCTTGAGGAGTCACTTCGTGATGGGACTGACAGGGAGAATGGTGCTCTCTTTGCGGCAGGGACTCATGGCTACTATTGGGTACAGGGAAAGAAACAGGGTCGCTATATCTCCAATGTGATTGTTGACACAACAGAATGGGAGAACATCAGATGTTTTGTGCATCAATGGCACCTGGATAGTCCCAAAATCCTTGCTACCTATTCACCCATCAAAGATGGGAAAGCAATCACGACCAGCTATCAATGGAGTCCATCAATAGATGAGGATACACTCCGGTACCCCTGGTTGCTTCAGCGACTGAATGGCCCTTGGATTCTGGCTGATGTTGCTCTGCAATGTACTGGGAAACGATTACCTGCCTCGTGGGTTCCGCAGACCTCTGTGAAGCGACCTGACACACCCACGCCACGATATTACAACTAGCATGGCGAAGATGAAAAGACTCATCTCGAAAGAAACAGTATTGTTAGGCTGAGAAGATCTCTCGCGAAACAGGAGGCGGATGCCACTTGTATATGGTCATATCATTAGTACTTCTTGGTCTACTCTCCATTGGGCTTGCCTACTTTTGGCACAAGAGAATGATAGGTCTCAAGACCTTATTGGTGACTGTGAAGTCGAAGTTTGATGATGATGAGGCTGATAAGTCATACGAACGTGGATACGCACACTGTATCTCTCATCAGTGGGCTGTGGAATATATGGCCCGAAGCAAGGAGTCCAGTATCGGGAACTCGATTCGTAACTTCATCAATGACAGGACAGTCTTTGGCTTCTTCGTAATGGGTGCCCTGATTTTCCCAACAACAGCGACGATTGTGGTGCTATTTTGCAGGACGTTCGCATTCCTAGGGGCATCAGTAGCAGTTCTCATCATTGCAGTCTTCCTGATTAGAACCTCAGACAGTGTAAGAGCGTCCTATGGACTCTTGTCGTGGTTGAGGACAAGGGATGCCTCTGAGTTGAAGGAGAACGATGTTGCCTTTGTCAACGAGGCTCTGAATTCACTCTCCAACTGGAGGATGAAACTCATCATCATTGCAGTCTTCCTGATTAGAACCTCAGACAGTGTAAGAGCGTCCTATGGACTCTTGTCGTGGTTGAGGACAAGGGATGCCTCTGAGTT
>JAEORX010000130.1 GCA_016840685.1 Candidatus Thorarchaeota archaeon | reverse complement strand
GCTATCAGGATGGCACCACTGACCATTATTGAGCGGAGTCGTAGAAGGTTTAGTTTGGAATATGTAGCAGAGGGAATTGAAATAGTAAAGGGGGAGACTGAAACATGAAGAATAGCAGAAGGCGCTATCTCTTATTCAAGCTCCACTCTGAGGATTCTTCAATTGAGGAAAAGCACCTCAATCTAGCCATCTGGAGTAGTCTATTGTCACTCTATGGAGAGGTGTCAGCGGCTGATTCTAAGCTCTATCTTATTGAGTTTGATAAGAGGGGCGGAACAGGGATTCTTCAATGCGCGGCGTCCTCATTGCAAAAGGTGATTACTTCAGCAGTCCTAATTGGGTCCATTGGAAATCGCTTGGTTTCATTTGAACCAAGAAAAACATCTGGCACGCTTAAAGGGCTCAAACGGTAATGGTCAATCACATCAATTGCAGTGCTACCTGTCTGACATGATCATTTTCTAGTAGGAAAGCGTTGGTGATCCAATGCCCACTGTCCTTCGATGCAATCAACCAGACAACAGGATTGAGCTTCATGTTTTGTTTATCTCTATTTGAGGGATGAGGTGGTGCAGGATGAGAGTGAAAAATACCGACAAACTCTTCTCCGCGGTTCTCTGCTTCGACTAGAAGTCGATATTGCTCCTCTGGATTTACTTTGAATGCGGTTGTACGTGAGGTGGCTTCATTGTTGGTGAGTTCAATGCGATTGACTGTAACTGAGAGTTCTGATTGCTCTCCAAAAAGAAGTGCTACAGCTTCAAATGGTAGACTTGATTCTGCATGAGCATGAAGAGCTTCTAAGTCATTGGCAGTGAGATGCAGTGTGTACTGCATCAGGTGACCTCCAAGTAACTAGAAAGCGGACTTGATCTCTTCAAGCACAATGCAGGTTTCAGCATCGCCAACACCTGGAATCCGACCAAGGCGGGTTTCAAGGAAGGTCTTTAGCTCGGTGAGATCATCCACTGTCACCATAATCATCAGACCACATGCGCCATCAAGGAAGTATGCCTCATTGACCTCATCGAACTCCCTGAGTTTCTTGGAAATCACTGCAGCCTCTTTCATCGCGGTCTTGACCCTGATGACTGCTCGTATTTTTCGTCCGATTTTAAGAGGATCAAGAATTACTGTGAATCTTTTGATATATCCCTCATCAATGAGCCTCTTGACTCGTCGACGTATTGTCACTTCGGTTCTACCTACAGTATCAGCAATCTCACTATAGGACCGTCTGCCATCATTCTGAAGCATTGATATTATTTGAGAGTCAATGGGATCAAGTCGCATGTTCTATACCTCGTTCTTTGTAGCTCAATAGAACCCATATTGAGTGTTCGATATCGTACATATATATTAGCTGTTGTGTGTGAATTCGTTAGATACTTGTTTGAGAAAGTACCATATTTTCACATAAATGAGTTTCAAAGTACACGTAGTTCTTTCTTGATTATCGTGTCTTCTCGAGGCGACATAATGGCATAGAGCTCTATGTGGTCAGTCAGCAAACGAGCATTACGTATCTTTTCCTCAAGGAGTTCTTGTATCTGGAAGATTCCGGAGGCGTTATTCATTGTCACTTCTATTCGTACTGTCTTTGACTCCCCCTTTCGGATTCTCACGTTTTCTATCGCAAGTGCACTGGTGCTATGAATATTGACTCGGCCAGCCTCAAATGGGATTCTAGCGCGACCCTTTGTCATGTCCAAAGCATCAGCAATACCCACTACACCAGCCTCCACAGTGAGGGGCATTGCTACCTTGTCATGACAGTAAATGGCATGTAGAATGTGATTTCTTATGTGAACCAGTTTATGTCTGTCCTTTGGATAGACCTTTTCAAGAACCCGATCGATAATTGGCAGTGCCAGTATCACTGAGAACTCGTCGTGGTTTGTCCGTCCAACAACCATCCCTATGTCATGAAGGTAGCAGCCTAGCATGACCACGAGCTCGGAGTCTTTGGCATCTCCTGTTTCTTCTTTGACTATAGTGGATTGAACACCCTTAATCAGTTGTCTCAAGAGTCGTACTCCATTCATCGTCACAATCAATGAGTGTGTGTGACCATGGTCAGAGTACCCCATCCTGTCTATTGCCATGCGATTACTGTCTTCGAGCATGGTCTGGACTTCAACATCATTCTCTAGTTCTTCAAATGCAATCTGACAGAGTTTGTTCGTTTTCAATATTCTACGTACTCTGTCCTTGAGTGTGCTTCGTTGTTTTGGGCCTTTCTTCATTCCTTACCGCCCCTTCGTTCATTTTCTTGTTTCAGTTCTGACTAATGCTATTTCAGTAATAAATGAGATACTGATTGCAACTCAATTATTGTAGGTGTGTTATTGATTCCCCTCTACCTACTCTATGACTGATGAGCTTGTTCAGATTCTTTCTATTCTAGTAGTTACTGATGAACCAATGAATATGAACTGATTGAATACGGCAGGTCTTGCACTGGACTGTGTTATCTACAGTTCATCTTAAGCAAGTTTGAAATCAGTCTTGCAGATTTGATTTGGGAGGGCTGCGTTGTCCTGTATAGGTTGTTGATGCAAAGTAGCTCTGAGAAATTTGGGTTCGAAACAAGTGCATATCATAGGAGGAGGGGATTGGATTTGTCTACAGTCTAATTCCATTTGCGTAACTACTCAAAGCTTATTGGTGAATGCTCCAACCTTATTTTTCGGAAACATCGTTTTCTTCTCAAAAAAATTGCCTCATACAGTATGAAACTTAGGAGCACATGTCACAGCTCCAACCCAGATGAAGTAACTGTATACTACAACCTTCTGCAAAAAAGGAGCGTTTGGACTCATTGGATCCACCATAAGGAAAACACCGATGGCAAGTGTAACCAGACCAAAGAATGCAAGTGGCCATGAATTCTGACCGTCGAGAATGAATATGATGGAATAGAGAAGAATTGCTAGCGAAAAAAGAAGAAAATGAGCCATCACGAACACAAAGTGAACTTCCAATTGTGTGTCTAAGGGAAATAGAGCAACACCGATGAGTAGAGGAGTACAGAGAAGACCCATCCCAAATCCAAAAAGACTCAAGATTCTTTCGAGTTTTGATTTGCTGAAATACTTGAGAAGGCTGAGCCAGAAGAGTATGAGTGTGATTGAAACAGCTGTTAACGCTATGAAAAACAATGTTGCAGAAAAGGTGTTTGCATCACTATTTCTTGCAAAAACAGCCCCCAACTCACTGAAGTAATAGGTAAAGTAGTCGTATCCTCCAGGGTAGAAGAAAGCAGCCAAGAAGGTCAGGAGAAAGAATTGAAATATACCAAAGAGGACTACGTCGCGTATCAGCCCTGTTAAGTCAGGAAGTCGCCTAGCATTCATACGATTTCGTGCGGCTTCCTCTGGCACCCTTTTATCTTCTTGGACCAACGTAAAATTTCTCTCTATTCGGAGATGGCGGGTTTGCATATATTCTGAGAGTCACCAAACAAGTTCTGTGTTGGAGTACTTATCTGAGCAGTCAGGACAGACTCGCACCCAAAGATTCTGTTCGGGATTTTCGAGCCTCTTTGATTGTATCTCGTCATCTGTTATTATTAACTCACACCCACATAGGTTGCACCTGTATGTAGCTTCAATCTTGAACTGGATGACCCTACTAGGGCAGTTGTACACACGAATGTGACGATGGGGACTTCCCAGCTCTCTCATATCACCAAATACCCTTGGTCTACAACCTAATTGGATTAGGTCCAATCTTCCTGATTTCGTCAGCGAGCTTGTTGATTTCCTTCGCGAAAAGATGATTCATCAGCAAAGGCAGTTTGTCTATGATGATTTGATATCAGCCCTGTGTGTTCCGTAGATCGATACTCTAGGGCTTCTCTATTCATGTCAACAAGTCCAGAGATGATTGCCAAGATACCAACGACTCCTAATACGACTACTACGATGAGTAGAAGAAAAAGAAAAACTGGGGATATAGCAACTAGAATGATTGCAATCACTAGAATGGTGCTGGCTAGAAATGTGTGCTCGGTCTGGAACACACTAAATAATGGAACAGTACCGCGCTTTTTCGAGTTCATCCATCAGCTCCTCTGTTGCTCAATGATTACATAGGATTTTGCGCTTATGAATTCTCACTACAATGGATAAGAGGAAAGTATGTTTCTAGAGCCCGAGGTTTGGCTGGTCACTGCCTGATTCTCGTTTTTGCCTTTTTTTGGCCAGAGAGCTTAAGTTCGGACAAAGGCATAGTAAAGAGAAGGGTGGTGTTCGTGAGGTATCACCGTAGAGCTAGTGGAAGTTTAGTGGACGAGCCCCCCTATTATGTACCTGAAAACACTAAGATCAAACTGTACCTGGCACTTGGTTTCATGACACTTCTCATATACGTCTTGCATATCGTAGTGACTCCTCTTGGGTCACCGCCTCTTGACTATTTGGAAGAACCCACACACAACATCACAATATGGACTGAACCCATGAACTACTCATGCATCTTGGAGTTAGAGTTCTATGGTAGCGCACAAGATGCGGTAAGTGAAACCAACAGACTGGCATACGCAGCTCCTTGTATTGGAATCAATACGACCATAGATGAAGACTGTGTATACACTCTTCCTCAAGCACCTAGTCGGTTTTGGGTGCGAATTGGTTATGCCCCTTTGATAAATTGTGAAACGGGTGAATGGGTGTATGATTTGTATGTTCTAGAGATTGGAGAACAGCTCAGAGTCCATCTGGGCGGTCATGATTTCACTATATTAATGACACGAGCACAGACTCAGTAGCATGTCCCTTTTTCTATTGATCAGAGCCGGATTGGGTTCGGTCCAATCTTTCGTATCTCGTCAGCGAACTTGTTGATTTCTGAGGCAAACAGATCACCCTCTGCAGCCGACACAAACACCATCTTCACCCGGTTCTCGTTCAGACCAAGTGTTCCAACCAGCTTCCGTGTAAACCTGACCCGTCTCTCTGCCCCTAGGTTTCCAGTCTTATACGCACAGTCTCCGGGATGGCACCCAACAATCAGCACCCCGTCCGCCCCCTCCTGCAGCGCCTTCAAGATGAAGTTGATGTCTAATCTCGCGGTGCACGGCATTCTGATAATCCGGCTCGTGATGTCGTACTGCAGCTTCATCGTTCCCGCGAGGTCGGACGCGGCGTACATACATTGCATGCAGCCAAATACGATGATGTTCATGTCTTTTGGAGGCATTGAGGTTTAAGCATCCTATTGTGGTAGTTATCTTGTTGGTTTTTATGCAACATATAATCTTTCAGGATTGAATATGTCTACGGATGCATGAGCCAACCCATATCAGAGATCAGAAGAGGTTGAGTGAACTTCCCCTGTGACCCTCAACTCCTGTTTTCAATCCTTCTCATGATGATGATAGATTAGTCTGTGCAAAAATGGTGAGATTATTGCTTAATGAATAGGATTTATCCTTGAATTGATATCATTGATTGTTGGGTATTTGGTAATGAGATATGAGGAGGAGCGAGCGCGATACATTTCCTTCTGTGGTTCATATTGTCATACTTGCGACTGGCATACAGGAAAGATACGACAGACTGCGCAAGCTGCCCTTGACATGTTCGAAAGCTATGGTAGATTTGTGAAGCAGTTTCAGAGAAATGATATTGATTCTGATAATTTTTCACGAGGGCTAGAGGTTCTTGCAGAGTCTGGAATCTGCTCAGGATGTAAAGCTGAGGTTCCTAACTATTCCAGTGGAGAAAAAGACAGGTGCGATATCCGACAATGTTGCTATGAGAAGGAGCTTTCTTTGTGTAGCGAGTGCCCTAGTTTTCCATGTGCAAAGCTTGAAACCAATCCAGGTGTAATCAAGTGGAAGACGATTGAGAACCTAAAGGCAATAGAAAAGATTGGATTAAAGCAGTGGATAGATAATCATTGGAAGGAATATACTTCAAAGACATGAATTGATTGTGGGATTCATATTATGAGGAGTGAGGTCAGAAGATCATATCTTCAAAATTATACAAGATGTGCATCCACCACAGGTTTTATTAACATATAATACATAACAATAGTTAAGCCACTCAAGATGCGCTAGATGACAACGTCTGGGCATTCTGTGTTGAGCGAGATCATGAACTCAACCAACGTTGATATCGCGACAAACACAGCACAGAGGCAGGTTGACAAACGACTGGACTGGGTGTCGGACTATTAGTTCGATTATACAAGACACGACAAAGACAGTCCCGTCAGATGAGAAAAGTCGGGCTACTGTCATATCTGAGACTTGAGTGGCTTGCCTTAGTTTTGAGAAATATAATATGTCAGGTCTAGTTTTGAGATTTTGTATATCCAAGGCTTGAATGTATAGGGTTACATGTTCTGACTATATTTAGATTTCAGAAGAAGCCGAGTGAATTTCCTCTGTGACTTCCAACTCCTTTGCTTCACAGCTCTTGTGGGTGTAAAGTGCTAATTATCCAAGACGCTCATATAGAACCTAGGTGATTGAAAAATAGGGCGTGAATAGCTGCGACTAGATAGTCCAGTGCTGAAACTGGTTCTAGAACTGCTCCATTCAATTGTCTATCAGGGGTTCCTGTACCATTTTTGAACATGATATGGCCTTGATCTGTCTGAAAGGTTACGAGGTATATCCAAGAACCATCAGTATAAGTGATTTCGATTTCAAAGCCAATGTGTGGACTAGACTCTAGCAATACTGCTGGTGTCATCTCTGATGGATACGTGTTGTTCAAACCTTCATGAAGTTGTAGACTGATATTCTTGATCTCTTCAGGGGTTACTAAGAATTCCCTCTCATAGAGCTCTGGATTTTCCCAGCTTTCAGAATCATCCACAAAACTGGCTGAAATGAACCAACTGCTTCCATTCACGACTAGAAAGGCTTCCATAAGCTCGGGATAAAGTATGTCTGTGGAATTTCCACATATTCTCAACGAGGTTATTTCCAATGAATTTGTGATATCTGTGTCATTGGAAGATGAGGAGAAATAAAGGAAAGCACTTGATGCAACTGCTACTACAACAATTGTAGCAATAGCAATTGCTTTGAAGCTTCCTTCAGCCATTCATAGCCCTCCAAACATGCTATGATATCTACAGAATGTATGCTCATGAAGTTTCTGCTCATCCTATCATTCTGTAGGAAACCATTTAGTGGGGTTGGTTTTGCTCAGAACATAATGGAATGTGGTACAACTTGACCAGCACTGAATTACAGAAACAGATTGCTTTTCTCACAGAGATTGATCAGCTCAAGCAGATTTTCAGAGAAACCGTTCTGATTAAAGACCTTAGAAAGGAGAATGATGCAGAACACTCCTGGCATATTGCCATGATGGTGATATTACTCTCTGACTACTCCGATACCGAGATAGATGTGCTTAGGACTGCAAAGATGGCATTGATTCATGACCTTGTTGAGATTGATGCGGGAGACACATTCTGTTATGATACTCATGACCATAATCAAAAAAAGATGAAAGAACAGGAGGCAGCCAAGCGACTATTTGGTGTACTGCCCGAAAATCAAGCCAATGAGTATCTACTCCTATGGGAGGATTTCGAAGAGATGAAAACACCTGAAGCACGGTTTGCAGCGACCGTTGACAGGCTCCAACCACTCCTCCTCAACTTCAACACAGGAGGGCATGCCTGGATGAAACATGGAGTCAAGAGAAGTCAAGTCATTGAGCGAAACAAACACATAGCAAGAGGCTCCAAAGTACTGTGGGAGTATGCTGCATGGATAATCGATGAGTCAGTTCGAAGAGGGTACCTGCTTGAGGGATGACAATAGATTCGCAATGCGTATAACCCCTAAGTTTTAGGAGTATTCTAGAGGTTCTATTTTGACTCAGATACAGAAT
>JAEORX010000129.1 GCA_016840685.1 Candidatus Thorarchaeota archaeon | reverse complement strand
AATGCCAGTTGATGCCTCTTCAACGATTTTTCCAGCATACATAATAATAACCTTGTCACAAGTTTCAGCAAGTACTGACAGGTCATGAGTGATAATCAGAAGCGAGAAACTTGTCTTCTCCCTGAGCTTCTTGAAGAGATCGAGAATCTGTGCTTGAATCATCACATCTAGAGCTGTGGTTGGCTCATCAGTAATAATGAGTGGTGGGTGCAACACAAGAGCCAAAGCGATCATCAAACGCTGCTTCATTCCACCACTCAGCTCATGAGGATATGCAGTAGCCCTTGACCGATCAATCCCAACAGACTCTATTAGTTCAAGTGCCAACTCTTTTGCTTGTGCCTTCTTCATTTTATCATGTATCAAGATGGTTTCAACCATCTGGTCAATCACACGGTGTACTGGATTCAGCGAATTCATTGCACCTTGAAAGACCATTGATATCTCTTTCCATCGAAATGCTTGGATATCCTTCCTTTTCAAGGAAAGGATGTCTTGATTACCAAATATAGCCTGTCCAGCTTCGACAACTCCCTCTCGTGGAAGAATGTGTAATAGAGCCATCGCTGTAGTGGTTTTACCACAACCACTTTCACCGCTAAGACCTACGAACTCGCCACAATTCACAGTAAAGTCGATATCATCAACCGCTTTGACAATTCCCTGAGATATGTGATAATAAATCTTGAGTCCTAATACTTGTAGCAAAGGTTCTCCGATTGAAATCTTTGATGTGGATGTTTCAACCATTATTTCTCCTACCTCCTCCGAAGTCTTGGATTGACTATCTCATCCATCGCATATCCTACCATCGACACACCAAGCAGGAGGAGAATGACCATAATACCAGGTGGGAATACAAGCCACCATAGATTGTTTGACATTGAACCAGCATTGAATGCCAGATATAGCATTGTACCCCAGCTAATCATAGCTGGATCCCCGAGACCAAAGAAGTCTAAGACGACCTCTGACAGAATCGCCCATGCTGTGACAAGTATTGTATTTGCGACAACAAGTGGAGCAACTGCAGCCAACACATGTTTGCTCATGATATAGATGTTGCTGCCACCCACTGCTCTAACCCTCTCGATATAAGATCTCTCTTTTATTGTTAATACTTGTCCTCGGACAATACGTGCTGTGGAAGACCATGAGAATAGACCAATCACGAGTATGATTGTTACAATCGAAGGCCCTAACACCGCAGCCATAATGATCATTAAAAGTAGGCTTGGTATAACAAAGAATATGTCTGTGAACCGCATCAAGAAAGAGTCGATAATGCCGCCATAATATCCTGCTACAAGTCCAATCAACGTGCCTATGATTACAGACATTCCTGTTGCGATAATACCCACAAGAAGTGTAATTCTCACCGCGATTATAAGTTGGCTATATACATCTCTCCCCAATTGATCAGTCCCCATTAGATGGTGACCAGGAAATTCGAGCGGTATTGCAAATGGTGCCTGAAGGATAGCTTGGATGATGAAACCGAAACCGACAACTCCTATGATAGCAACAACCAATCTTGGAGTATATTTTCGCAAGTATTTTCCACTAAGGTTTGGCTTAGCACTTAGAAGACCCCTTATGATGATGATTCCAGCGATCACTCCAATTCCTGCTGCAAAGGCTAAGGAGGTCATATTTTCAAGGTTCAAAGATTGAACTCCAAGTAGACTTGCAATATAAAGAATAAGTCCTCCGCTCATGATAGAAATAAAATACCTTGGCAGGAGTTGTATTTTGAGTCGATCCATTATCCACCAGAGAATTCCTGCAACAACAAAGAATGTTATGCCAATTGATACCATTAACAATTGAGTTTCTGGCAGTGCTCCAGGTGGCTGATACAAGAGACCCGTGAAGAATGCCTCGGGATTATATGGAGCTAAAATGTCACCAAAAATGGTCATTCCTGCAAACATAGCTACTATTGCAGTTCCTGCCATACCCATTCGTGTATTAATGAAGCGACCGAAGGTTGAACCTAGACTTTTCCTCCTACCAAGAAGAACTCCCATCACCGCTACTACCAACGCAATTTGTGTTAATAATGGATGCGCAATCAATGAGATTGTAAGAGTCAATGCAGAGTACTCAGAACCAGGAGGAAGAGGTGGAGGAAATGATGCTAAACCAGTAAATGCCAATCCCCAATATAGCACCCAATTTGTACTGAGGAGACCTGTGGCTATAATGATACTGACAGAAATCAGATTAACGACTAACACAACCATTGAGAGTCTAACAAGAATCTGCGAACGCTTGTAATGCCAAGCATAGATCAAGTTTGCTGGTTTCAGTGTTCTAAGTCTGCTTCTCAGGAACTGTGTTATTCCCTTCCTTTTTAGAACCAACATGAGTATGAT
The DNA here is from genome assembly GCA_016840685.1 of Candidatus Thorarchaeota archaeon. Lineage (GTDB taxonomy): Archaea > Asgardarchaeota > Thorarchaeia > Thorarchaeales > Thorarchaeaceae > SMTZ1-45. The sequence goes on along the minus strand of JAEORX010000129.1, from coordinate 5,499 downwards.
TAGTGGAATGATTGTGGTTATACCAATCACTGCCCATGTGGATAGGAGGGCGACTATGACAATCACTGCGTAACCATAGTGAGAAATCGGTCTTGGTGGTTTCTTGTCGCCAATTGTAAACTCTGATCCAACTCTTATCCTCGGGTCTAGATAGAAATAGATGAAGTCTGCAAGAAGATTGGCAATGACTACAACAATGGTAATCACAAAGAAGCTTGCCTGAAGTAATGGGTAGTCGCGGTAATAAACGCCTTCCCAAATTAGATTTCCTATACCAGGATAGGAGAATACAACCTCCGTTTGAAGAGCTCCTGCTACAGAAAATCCAAGCTGGAGTGCGATGACCGTTGTAATGGGTATCATCGCGTTGGGCATAGCTTCTTTATTCAATTGTTCTTTCTCAGTTCGTCCCTTTGCCTTGGCTGTAATCATATAGTCTTCACTTAAAACATCCAGAAGAGCATTTCTCGTGATTAATGCGAATGAACCCAATATAGCAATAATCAGCACCGTCCATGGAAGCATCAAATGGGATATCATATCAGCAACCAGACCAAGAGGATCGCCTGTGAAATCTGCACCAGGAGTGATTAATCCAGGGGTTCCTGGAAACCAACCGAGACCGAAAGCGAAGAACATGATGAAGAACATTGCTAACCAGAATGTAGGGATAGAGTAGGTAATCAGTGAAAATAGGAGTCCGAGGAAGTCTGCTGGTCGGCCTCGACGCCAAGCAGAGTTCTTACCTATCCAGATTCCAACTACTATGGCGACAAGAGATGCAGGAACAACCAGAATAAGAGTGTTACCAAGGTGCTCTATGAGAATAGGTCCTACCTCTTCTTTAAAATGGAATGACATTCCAAGCTCCAGTCTGAGGAAATTTACTAGGAAGAGAAGGAACTGCACGAAAAGTGGTTGATCAAGTCCAAACTGCTCGATTAATCTTTCCTGCGCCACTTCTGTCAGATTAGGATTTCTCGCGAGGAAAGTCATTGGATCCCCAGGAAGAATGTGGAAAATTACGAAGTCGAGCGCAAGTACTATGAAGATTGTAACAATTGCTTGAGCTATTCGCTTAAATAAAACATCTCTTAGTGCCATACTAATCCACTCTGTTTTTTCTTTGGATTCATAAAAAGGAGGATTGAACAGACAGGAATCCCATCTGTTCAATCTCTAATCCAGTTCTATCCTATGCTACTTTTTTCTGACGAAGTACACAAGAACGATGACTAGAACTACTACGCCAATGCCTACTACTAGGAGTAGTTCCATGGGCAATGGTGGTACTGGCCCAGTTGGTGTAGTAGGACTAGTTGGTGTTGTAGGGGTAATGGGCACGTCTACTTCTAGCCACGAATCGATGTTCCACATGGAAAGGATGCCGCTTTGCCAGTCAGTATGAGTGAATGTCCAAGCATCATTTCTATAGAGCTCAATGTCATTGTACTCAACGAGAACGATAATACTTGAATCATTGTACATTATCTGCTGGAATTCATCACATAGGGCAGCCCTAACCAAGTCATCAGTAGTCAGTTGCTGTTCTTTGTATATCTCATCAACCCTTGTGATGTTCACACCATTCGGGTTGATCCAGCTGTCACTGGTCATGTATTGCATCATACTGTTTGGATCGGCAATCTGACTATAGAAAGTCAGAGCTATGTCAAAGTTCCATACCTCTGTAGCAGTGTGTGCAACAAAGGTTGTTTCTTCGAGAGGAGTTGTGGTAATCTCAAATCCTGCGGCTTCAAGATATGAACTGACAAGAGACACTATTGTGAAGTCTGTTGGAACACCAGTCACATACTTGATATTGAAGGACAGTGTTTCAAGTGTCCCTTCTACCATCTTCTCATAGACCCCACCTGTGTTCTCTACCCATCCTGCAGCTTCGAGAGTTGCTCGAGCTTCAGCAATACCTTGGGGATAAGTAATAAGCCCATCATTGTACCATTTAAGTGAGGAATGGATTAACGAATCAGCGGCATTTGCATGACCGAGATAAGCAACCTCAGCTATCTGTGCCTTATCGATGGCTTGGTTCATTGCCTTTCTCACTTCTGGTTGACGAAGTGCATTGGTTTTGTGTGGACGAGAAGCATATTCTCCCTGAGCATTGGTGTAGTTATAGTACTGGTTCACAAGGAGACCTTCCCAGCCCATCCACGGATTTTCATTTACTGTGACCCCTTCTGGGATGGTGCCAAGCTCAATGAAAACCGGTTCTGTTTCACAGAAATCAAGGGTTCCAGCTTTTACAGCTTCTGTCATTACCTCCACAGTGTCATAGAAGGTGACTAAAATTCCATCGATATTTGGTGCACCTAGATGATAATTGGGATTGGCATCAAGTTTGATGTAATCTCCAACCGCGTATTCATCCAGCATGAATGCTCCAGTACCATTCAATGGTGTTGGCCATGCTGGATCTAACATACCCCACCAGATAGCATCCCAATAATATGCCACGTCCCAATACCAACTTCCTACACCATACGTTGGGTCTTCCCAGGTCAATGGATTCCATAGATGTTTTGCAAGAATCGGGACATAAGTCAATCCAGTAAGAAACGCCTCTTGGTTGATTGCGACGGGAGTGCCATTGTATCTATCATATAGACCTAGTTCCCAAGCTGGATCACCATATGAACCCTCAGGATCCCAGTGCCAGATGTTCTCATAACCACTGTCCACAAAATTAAGGACAAGTGTATGATCATCTGGAACCTTGATGTTTCTATGATCAATTCGAGGTGTCTGGCCTACCCAGAAACCTAACCAAGTCCAAGTAAAAAGGGTCCAGTTTGCGTCATGTGCTGTGAACGGAGTTCCGTCATGCCATGTAGCGTCAGGATCCATATGCATTACTAACTGAGAGCCATTTGCCGCCCATTCCCAACTTTCTGCAAGACAGGGTTGGATGCCCCAGTCGTCGTCCCATCTGACCAGCGGGTCAAATATCCAATTAATAAACTCCCAGCTACTGATCGTTGCGGCCATCACAGGATTAAGGCTGTCTGGTTCTCCAAACATTCCTATATTGATAATCTTGGGTGTCTGCGCAACTGTTGTTGGTGTAATGTTTGCAAACACTGGCAAGATTAAGAGGACCGCTAGAGTCAGCGAGAGGAGTGCTTTCTCCCTTTTCATAGATGTTACATCCTGAAATTTAGCAGGTTGCTAGATATGGTTGTACACAAATTAAAATCCACCGAACACTCTTGTTCACACTGCTCCGATTATGAACACGTACTTTTGCATCTTATTTTTTAATTTTTTAATATCAAAAGACTCGCTTTCGTGTCTTGCTGACAATGATTCCTGTAGCAATAAACACAAGGATACCAACAAACCCTATCATAATTTCAAGAGAAGGTCGAGTAGAACTAGGGTCAGTCGATTGAGTGGAACTTGTGGTTGCGATGTTAGTCATAGGTGATGTTGGTGAATGTCCCTCGGAAATCCATAGACTGATCTCTAGCATCATATTCCATTCGGACCCTTCATCATCAAACGCATTCTCCCATACCACTTCATCGCGGTCAGAATCTTCCTCCCATTCAACATGTGGGCCTGAAAGGGCTATCCGACCCTGTCCATATTCATAGGCAATTATCGCTGCTTCATCATTCACATCATATTTCGCGAGTGTAAGGACTCCGTCTGTTCCTGTTGTTTCAAAATACGGTCCACCATAGTACATTACTGCATGAGTGTCAGGTTCTCCAGATAGAACTGGTCCTTCAGTACCCTTGTTTAGATTGATCACTGTCATATTGTAGTTTGGCCAAGCTGCAATCTCTTCTATAGGTCCATTGCCAACGTTTGGATACAGATCTAGTGAATATTCGATATATTCTCCTTCCCACCGTATACCATCACATGCGAAGTATGCACCAGCACAGACTCCAAAGAAAGCTCCACCATCCTCCACGAACTGACGTATCATCGAAACTCCTACAACACCAAGATCTTGGAAGTATGCCCACGCCCAGCCTCCAGGAACAACAACAATATCATAGTCATATAGAATCCCGTTTCGAATCTCAGCTGCAGTAACAACTTCAACGGTTGCGTTCATCCACCTAAACATCCAGAATAAGGCGGTCCTACTTGAAAGACTAGACGATTGTTCGTTAGTAACGCCTTCGTAAACTGCTACATTGATACCGGTCAGGTCTGTCGCTTGAATATAGCTTGAATCCATGGGATTTGCAACTACTAAGATTGTGAAGAGAAGCAATAACAGCAGAACAATTGACTTGGATTTAACTCTCATAAGACTGGCTCACAGGTTTCATTGAACACTCTGTAATGTGAGGCAAGGAATAAGGCTCTTTACATTGTATATGTCTATGTTCAGTTTTGAACATATATGTTGGCACCCTTCTTTAGATTGTTCATATGACATAACAAGATATTGACGAGTCCTTCCCTAATCCTTCAAAGAGAGCATTATGCAATAAATTCGTGGGTGTCTACGTATGGTTGAAAAAACATCAATCTCAAAGATAAGAAACACAGTTGAACAGCTCTGCGCTTTTGGGCAGAAGGTTGCAGGTACCAAGGCAGAGGTAGAAGCAGCGGACTTTCTCCATGACTGTTTGGCCAGCTATGGCTTCACCAAAATCGAGAAGCAACCTTTTGATGTTCATGGATGGGACCCTAAATCATGTACTTTGAAGATTAAGAGCCCCGTTGAGAAGGAGATTGAAGCTGCACTCTTCCCGTATTGTAAGACTGACAATGTTGAAGGCATGCTTGCAGTCCTTGATAGTGAGAAGGAAGGTTTTTCAGCTTCTGGAAAGGCGAAGATTGCCCTATCTGAGTGGGGTGTGGACGATTACCTTGGTCCAAGAATGGCTTACTTTCGAGCTGCAAAACTAGGATATGATGGTCTGATTGTTACTGCTCCTGACGAGGGAGGACTCCTGAAGGTTGTTGTTCTTGCCTGTGGAGGGCTTCTCAAGATTCCGGTTGTGTGCATCACTAAGGAAGAAGGGGCTTCATTGATAACCATGATGCAAGAGGGGGAAGTGATAATGAGTATCAATACAGAGGTGGAGGTTTCTTCTAGATCCACATCATACAACATAGTGGGGATACTCGAGGGCGATGGTTCTTCAGAACAGGAGATTGTTGTGGGTGCACATTACGACTCTTGGTTCCAAGGAGCTGCTGACAACTGCGCTCCCGCCGCTTCAGTTCTTGAGCTAGCTAGAATATTCAACGACCAAGCAAAGTCAGGTAATATTCCTAAAAGGACAATTAGGTTCATTTTCTACGGAGCAGAGGAGAGTGGATCAAATGACTTCTATTTTTGGCTGAATGGCTCCAAGGCATATGTGAGAAATAATCCAGAATCAGTTGCCAGAACATCAACTGTACTAAGTCTAGACTCGACGGGATATCCAGCCCCTGCCAAGAATTATATCTATGCAACAGCGGATCTTTTTAATTATGCAAAATCAATCAAAATTGACCTTGAAA
>JAEORX010000012.1 GCA_016840685.1 Candidatus Thorarchaeota archaeon | reverse complement strand
TAGTAGGAGTGCCCGTGTATATTAATGGCCAAGGTCCGCATAACTTTGTTGTCGATACTGGAGCTGGAAACACTGTAATGACTCCAGAGTTGGCAGATAAACTTGGAATCGAAGCTCAAGCAGTACAAGGAATCGCTCGAGGTATTGGTGGTGATACTGAGCTAAAACTTGCAGCCTTGGAAACACTTGCAATTGGTTCCGCGAGGCTCACAAACTCGCAGGTCGTTGTTATTGATCTAAGTAAGGTATCACCCAAAGGACATCTTATTGATAATGGGATTATCGGTTATGACTTTTTGAAAAACTTCGAAACAGTCTTAGACTACCCAAATAAACGGTTTTCATTCATTGATGAAAGCAATTCGTAGGCTTCGGAAGACACATAGGGCATCTTGCTTCTGTGTATTCGTGGTTTTCGTCATGAGTGAAGATAGTACTTATCAAGGATTTGATGGCACAACCATGCTACTGAGAATCTGGCGACCAGAAGGTGAACCCAAGGCTGTGGTTCTTGGACTACATGGTTTGGGATCTCACAGTGGTCGTTTAGGATATCTTGGAGAACGATTCACCGCTCAAGGGTACATATTCTATGCTCCTGATATGCGGGCTTTCGGGACCTACCCCGGTCGTAAGGGTCATGTTGAGAGTTTCGATGAGTATACCGAGGACTTGGAGTCATTGGTGGCATATTTGAAACTCCTTCATCAAGATAAGAAGTTATTTCTCTTTGGCCATTCATTGGGTGCTGTCTTCATCATTCACTATGTTCTGCAACATCCTGAAGAAGCTGATGGAATCCTTATCCCAGCACCAGCCGTTTCGGAGAGGCTCAAAGTTAGTTTCACAACAAGAAAGCTTGGGGCTTTACTCTCAAAACTCAATGTGAAAATCTACATTGATAATGGTCTTGATTATGAATTAATATCAAGGAATCCAGAAATTGTCAAAGACAATCGAGAAGACCCACTTCGATTTGATAAAGCCACACCAAGATTTGCAATAGAAGGATTGAAGGCGAGTAAAGAAGCATTTAACGGAGCAAGTAGAATTACAGTTCCTGTTCTAGTTCAGCAATCTGGTGAAGACCTTATCCTCGATCCTGAACGCAACAAGGAGTTCTATGACAACATTGCTTCCGAGGACAAAACTTGGAAGCTTTATCCCGGTCTCTATCATGAGCCATACCATGAGGAGGGCGGAGAAGAGGTCTTCCTTGACATGTTCAATTGGTTGGAAGCACAACTCTAGCATTTTGAAGTAGTCATCATCCTTATTTGTTGGATATGTTCATCACAGAAAGGTTGTTTCATTATGCAGGTCAGAACTAATGAAGACAATATCGTGAAGCTTTCAGTGATTGGAGAGATTGTTAGTCCTGTACTGAAATCGCCATATCGCGTAACTCATGATGGAGGAGTTGTCGCCCTTCCAGGAACTGGGGGAATTACCTATAACATCAGAGTCGGAGATCTTGTAAAAGGATGGATGGCAGATCATGTTGAACCTGGTGTAAGCATAGAAAACAAAGAAAATGATGCACGATTCCAGACACAGGCAAATAATGCTTTGAATATATTAGCATGCGTGGGTAACGATGCCATTGTCAAAGGTCGAAGTGACGCTAAGGGTGAAAAGGGAACTGTTGTTGGAAAGCATGGTGGGTTTGAACATGTAATGGTTGATTTCTCTCAGGAAGTCATGGAGAAACTCGTTATTGGGGACAAGATTCAGATTAAGGCCTTTGGTCAAGGCCTGAAGCTTATAGATTACCCTGATGTCAAGGTCATGAACATTGACCCCCGTTTTGTAAACAAGATTGATTTTGCAGATGAAGATGGCAAACTTGCAATTCCTGTGACTCACAAAATACCAGCAAAAATCATGGGATCAGGTCTTGGAGCTGACCATGTCTATTCAGGAGATTATGATATCCAGCTATTTGATAAAGCCACAAATAAGGAATATGGACTTGATGACCTTAGATTCGGAAACCTAGTTGCAATCATGGATGCAGATCATTCCTATGGAAGGATCTATTTGCAAGATGCAATATCTGTCGGTATTGTCGTACATAGTGATTGTGTCATCTCTGGACATGGACCAGGAGTGACTACGCTATTCACATCTACAAAGGGAATGATACAACCGGTGATTGATTCTGATGCCAATATAGCAACTATTCTAAATTTGAGATAAAGGAAAAAAAGAAAATTTGTGGGGATAGGTACCCCTATCTTTTGAATTCTGTCTTTATAAAGAACTCTCCGAATTTCCTATCAGTTGACTTAATATGCTTGATAAGCCAGTTTATCAAGTAAGTGTTGATTGAATTGCTGAGAGCTTTGGTAGCACCATCTTCTTCGAAATCTTCAATCATATGATTTAGTGTTTGAACAAACTCATTGTGTTGACGTAAATGACTATCAATTCCAGGATAGCACAGGTTTCTCATATGCCTTTCCTCAGTAGCAAAATGGAACTCGGTATATTTAATCATGAATTCAAGAGTCTGGAGTATCTTTTCAAGACCTCTGGTTGTAGCAACAGTTTCGGATAAATCTTGGATTTTATGGATTAGCTCTTTGTGCTGACTATGAATTAATCAATTCCAACAGAAAGACTATCATCCCACTTGATTTCTGTCATGATTCTCCCCCACTCTATCTCTATCATAAGGATTATCCTAGAGCACTAGTTCTGAACTTGAACTATGAAAACCCTTTTATGCGCTCCGAGGATTCGACGCCGCCAAGCGTTGAGATGACTAAAGGACAGTCTATCTCTATCCTGTTTGAGAGTGACGTTGGATGAGCAAGACACACAGAGCTTTTGCATTGATCTTCCTATTTCTTTTCATTGCTACTATGGCAATTCCATTAGCATTCAATGAGAATACTACTTTGGATGCAAACTCAAGAACATCCTTTGAACCTGCTTCAACGAATTATGTTGTTAGTGTTCGGGTCTGGAATCAATTCTTAGATTTCAATGATGATGACTTTGAGTTTACAGTTAGGAATGGTACAGTACCACTAGCCACCGCTGTGATTAAGTTCTACAATGTTACTACTGGTGTTGAGTACCCGGGATTGCAGGGTGTCACCAACGGTGTCGGTATCGCGAACATACCAAATGTTCCTCAAGGTACCTATCAGTGGAATGTTTCTCATCCATCTGACCCTACCACTCCACAGGCAACTGGCCAGATTGTATCGGATGGTCCAGAAGCAACAGTCCAAATTCTTTTTGGAAACATTGACTGGGACAATGATGATGACGATCTGAATGCTACAATCACGGACATCGAAGGTATACCAGCTGAGAACCTCAACTTCTCAATACATCTTCTATCAGATAACTCAATTTGGGATCAGGTTGTTGTCACTGATGGAAGAGCTGATTTTGTTGATTTACCCCAGAATAACTATACTTGGAGAGTATCAGTACTTGGTGACCCACTCTATGATGGATATCTTCTAACGAATGGTATTGTAGAGTCCAACGGGACGCAACTCCTCGTATCGGACCCAACTCCTCGTCGCCTGACAGGAAACCCTGACTATCTTGACTTGGAAGTATTCACCTACTACGAGACCAGTTTAGCCCCGATTGTTGGTGCTGATGTTGTTGTGATGTTTAAGAATGGCACAGTTTATGACTCAAAAGTGACTCCTGCAAATGGGACTGTCATATTCATCGATCTTCCTGTTGAGTTCATCAACTGGACTGTAGAGTACTTGGGACAGCCTGTTGGATTGGGCAAGTATTTTTATAATTTAACAGCAATTGAATCAGATTTTAGGGACCCCACAATTACTGGTCCTGGAAACACTGATATTTTGATTGATGCAGAGAATGTCACATTGACCTGGACTGTTGACGATGAGTATCCAAGCTCAATTCAAGTATGGGTTGATGGTCTCCTAAACATCACGACATCATGGACAAACAGAACCTTTGACTATGTTTACAATGTAAGTGCATCATTTCCATCCTTTACCATTGGATACTATGAGATACGACTTGTTGCAATAGACATGAACTTAAACTTGGCAGAAGACACGCTCACACTCCGCTTCTATGAAAACGTCACACCAACTATTGAGGGACCTGATTCCATCGAGTTCACCTTCTCGGAAACAGGATACTCACTATCATGGAATGTGACCGATGAATATCCAGACAAGTATGAAGTTTTGAGGAATAATGTGTCGATTGTCAATGGTGTAATCAATCCCGATGAACCAGTCATCACGATTAGTTTGGATGGACTCGATGTTGGCGTCTATAACTTCACTCTACATGTGAATGACACAAGTGGAAACACAGCTATAGATAGTGTGTTGGTCACAGTGATCGGTGACACCATAGCTCCGGTAATCACCTACACTCCAGCGGATATCTATTATGCTCAAGGAGATCGGAATCAGATCTTCAATTGGACTGCTATTGATGACTATATGGATTACTATGAGATTCTAGTGGATGGAGTACTTGTCTTCACAGATGATTGGACGACTACCAACATTGATTTTGACTTCTCTGGATTGAGCCAAGGTGAACATAATGCTACCTTGAGAGTCTATGATATTGGTGGCAACATGGCTCACTCGACCGTAATGGTTCATGTTTCTGCATCGACTGCAAGTTACTATCTCATATCTGCTGCACTTGTAGCTCTTGGAGTGATTGCACTAATAGCCATCATCTGGTTTGTGAGATATCGCTAAAGGGTTGATGGTCATCAAAAGCCGTCAGCCTTTTATCTCAACTAGGTCTGGGTGTGGAAGCACTATATACGGTGAGTACAGTGAGCTATATTCACGTCAGTGACGTGCTCGAAGGCAAGTATGAAGGAAAGAAGGTTCATCTTCGCGGATGGGTCCATCGGATTCGCAAACAGAAGAAGATGGTCTTCGTGCTTCTCCGAGACCCTTCGGGTGTCGTACAAACTGTCATTAAAAAAACAGCAGTCAGCGAGAAGGAGTACGCTGATGCAGAGAAGATGTTAATAGAATCTCTGGTCACTATGGTAGGCTTAGTAAAGAAAGACTCCCGTGCAGAGGGAGGGTATGAGGTTCAAGTTGAGGAGTTCGAAGTCCTACATTTTGCTGAAGAATTTCCGATCACTGAACATCAGAGCATCGAGTTCTTGAATGACAATCGCCACCTGTGGATGAGGTCTCGCGCGCTAACAAATGTTTTGAAAATCAGGGATGAAGTCTTCCGCGCAACTCGAGAGTATCTTAGAAACGAGGGGTTCTACGAAACAACTTGTCCGATGTTTGTATCAACAATGGGTGAAGAAGGAGCAGAACTCTTTGAGGTTGAGTATTTTGGAAGGAAGATGTACATGACCCAGACAAGCCAGATGCATCTAGAACCTCAATTGTTTGCCATGGAGAAAGTGTTCATCCTGGCTCCCTCATTTAGAGCTGAGAAATCCAGGACCCGAAAACATGTAACAGAGTTCTGGCACCTAGAGGTTGAGGAAGCGTGGTGTGACCATGAATGCAACCTGAAAAGACAAGAGGGTCTCATCAGCCACATGTGTCATTCAGTTGCACAGAATCGTGCTTTGGAACTCAAAGAATTGAAGGTAGATCCAGAGCGATTACTAGCTGTCAATCCACCGTTTGACAGAATGACCTACGAAGAAGCAATCGCATTCTGTCAGAAAGCAGGACTTGATATCAAATGGGGAGATGATATCCGTGCTGAGGCAGAGGAATTATTGACAAAAGACAATGACAATTTTCTCTTTGTTGAATATTATCCTAAGGAAATCAAATCCTTCTATATGAAGTATAATCCAGAGGATCCACGCACTTACAAAAACAGCGACCTCCTTGCCCCTCGTGGTTTTGGTGAGGTTATAGGAGGTAGTGAGCGTGAAACCGATGCGCAGAGATTGATTGACAATCTAATTCGTATAGGAGATGATCCTGAGAAGTATAAATGGTATATTGATATCCGTAGATATGGTAGTGTTCAGCATTCTGGATTTGGGGTGGGAATGGACAGAATGATAACCTGGATGTTGGAGCTCGAACATATACGAGATAGCATTCCTTTCCCAAGGACAGTCAGCAGAATATTCCCATAATTTGGTGAAGTATCTGAATTAATCGTGTGTATCTTCCCCAGTTCTTGCAAATAATTGGAGGTGGATTCATTGCGGCAGTGGAAATTATCTTTGGAATTCGCAGGCTACCTATCAGAACTTAGTCACCATTGGTCTGATCAGATGTTTCTTTGAGTTTCTTCTCAATAAGCTCTGCTTGATGAATCCTCACCATGTAAACAGAATATATCAAACACAGTGCGCCTCCAATCACACCTATCAGCCATAGTGGACTCGCCCAAGGGTGCGATAACCAGAGAGTCAGTATGTAGAGGTTAAGACTGGTGAAGAATATACCAAATGACACAAGGGTCGCATAGAACGACCAAGGCATCTTGATGTAGCTCATGAATCTCACTCCAACATAGTAGCCATACAGCAATATAGGCATTCCCACTTTAGAACTCAGATATTATTGAGCAGATTGATTGTTGTCGTTTTCTTCTCCTGTTTCTAGTGGACTGACCAAGAGCCCCTCAGAGGTGGCCTTCAGTACAACACGTTTTCTTATTCCCGCAAGTCGCCTGATTGTTTCAGGAATCACCATCCGTCCTTTTGCATCAATCTCTGTGATATCGCCATATAGTATGTGTTTCTGTCCTTCAATAAGACCATCTCTTATTCTAAGAACTCTGTCCGCATATTCAGCAACTTTTGGGTTGTGCGTCACATTGATGACAGTTGTACCAAATTCCTTGTTCGTCTTCTTCAATGCCTCCATCACCAACTCGGTGGTTTCACTGTCAAGCTCTCCAGTGATCTCATCTCCCAGTAATAGCTCAGGGTTGTTTGCAAGGGCGACACATATGGCACATCTCTGATTCTCTCCGCCGGACATTTGATTGGGCTTATGATTTGCTCTAGGTCCAAGACCCATGGTGTCAAGAAGCATGTGGGCTCTTTCATTTGCAAGATTTGTTGGAGCGCCCGCCAGCTTCATGGGTAGAGTGACATTTTTGAGAGCTGTCAAGCCGGGTACAAGATTACCAATCTGCCAAATGAAACCAACTTTCTGTCGTCTGTAGAGCATTGATCTTCTATCATCCAAGATTGAAACACTATGTCCATCGAAGAGGATCGTACCTGCAGTAGGTTTGTCCAATGCTCCCAGCATCTTTAGCAAGGTTGATTTTCCAGACCCACTTGGCCCAACAATCGAGAGAAACTCGCCTTCTCGGACCTCAAAATCAACGCCTCTAAGTGCGATGACCTCCTTTTGTCCTCGTTTGTAGACCTTCATGAGGTCTCTGACAACCACCTTGTATTGCTCTGCGATTTCATCTAGATTTTCTGACATGTTTTTCACCCTGTATATTGAATTTCCTCTGCGATGTTGAGATTCAACGACCGAGAAACCACTAGATATGTCGCCACTAGCGACACCAACACGGCTGTAGAAATGATACCTCCTAGTAACATCCATGGCACTGCAAGATAGACTGGGAGCCTTACCCACAGCTGCGTTGTTGACAATCCCATATATAGTAGTGGGATATTCTTCAAGAAGAAGGCAAGAGTCGTGCCAATTGCACCACCGATGGCTGCTGCAAGCAGCAGTCCTGTTGATGTATCAATGAGTGATGCAACAAGCATTGATTTCGTATCTGCACCCAGTGCTCGAAGGACTGAGAATTGCTTTCTCAGACCTCTGACCCTGACTGTTGTTACAATAATCACTCCAAATGTTAGATAAATAAGTGAGAAGATGACATTGAGTGTATAGGCTCCGAAGATTGACTGAGTTGCTCTTGAGTCCAAGACCTCGTCTATCGATTCTTGAGCGGCACTTATCTTGGAGAAACTGGATGGTGCGATTCGATAGATGTCATTCATAGCCTGTGTATAATTCACTCCAGTTTCAAGATCAACATAGAATTTGGTTACTCGTGTGCTGTTTATCCAGCTATGTAGGAGACTTATGTCCATGATTAGAAAGTCTGATGCATCTGACTCACCGGGCAGGTAAGTTTGTTGGGAATAGGTTTCAAGGCTGTTCGCCATAATATCGATAATTGTACACTCAGTCATGTTATACCAACTTGGACTAAACACCTGTAAGTCCAGATATGGTGAGTACTGTGGAATTGGCATACGTGTGATGGAGTCGATTGTATAATGGCTGATTGGTTTGAAAGTAGTAATAATGTTGATTCCTTCACCGAGGGATTCGTTCAATCTTGGTATGGATATTTGTGGAATGTCTTGAAGTGTAAAGTAATCCAACCAGAATGCAGTTTCAATCCAAGTATCTGGTTGAACTCCAAAGACTGAGATAGAACGGTTCATGTTGTCACCTCCACCATATGCATAGGCATTCCAATATTGCACATACCCTGTAAGCTGGAGAACCGGACTTACTTGGACTACGCCCTCAATTGCTGTAATGTTTTCAATGATACTCAACGTAACGTTTCTGAAACTCGGATCAACATCCACAGCGATATCAGCTCCAGTTTCAAAGTGGAAGATATTTTTCATGTGTGTATCGCCAGTTGTTGCAGAGAGGGACGAAAACAGTCCAGCTGTGAAAACCATAGCTATAAACATTGTCCCAATGGCTTCGGACTTTTTGAACATCTTGGTTGTTCTCGAAATCAACCGGGTTCCTACAATGAGTGATTTTTTCCTCACTCCACCAAGTATACGTGATTTTATTGCTGCTGTTCCTCGAGATAATATCCGTGTGAAGAAATACAGGAAGAGCGCCATGACTGGGATTATCGTCGCTGCAAAGAATGTTGATGCCATTGCAGTTAATCCACTAAATGCAAAAACAACCATCAACATTAGTAGCAAATATCCAGTAACTCCAACGACGAGCAAATCAATTGCTGGACTTCCCATCTCTTCTGATTCTGCTAATATTTCGCCCTCTAGGACATTATGCGCTTCTGTAGGTGTCATTAGTAAAGCTTTCACAGCTGATGGTAAAGCTACTATCAGACCAGCTATGAATGAGAAGGAAAAGACTATGATGATCGCAGTTGGTTGAAGGAGTAGAGTGAATCCAGAGAGCTGATCAAGTCGGAAGACTAGTAGTTCCCTCACCGAACCGGAAAGAAGTGCAGCAAGTAGACCAGTAACAAGAGCTCCAAGGCTTCCTATAATCCCTGTTGTTATAGCACTACTCAACACCCAGAAGAAAGCCTGTAGACCTGAGGAACCTCTTGTTTTGATTGTCCCAACATCTCTCCGTTGCTCGTCAGCTAGCAGTTTGGAGTTGTACTGAATCAACATTACACCCATGATGATAGAAGGTATTGAGAATGATATTGCCACTGCACGTACACTCATTGACCAGACTGCAAATTCGTATACTGCCTCCTGAAGTTTGAAGGCATCATAACCAATGATTCCAAAAGGGAGAGTTTCCTGTTCTATTTGTTTCTTGATATTGTCAAGTGTTTCAATCATCAGCTGAGCATCATTCTGGACAATCGCATTCCTGTCAAACTTTACCCAGATTCTGTTTTGGATTCCATACCACTCGTCATGCGGTAAACTACCAAATGTTGATTCCAGTGTTTCAGCAGTTGTTATTACTTGAAGGTAGGTGACCTCCGGTTGATCCCAATAGGGAGTGTGCATATAGATATTCGAGGCGAAGGAACCTACAACTATGAGTGACCTTTCGATGGTGTCCTCTATCCATGTATCATTGAACCACTCTTCTATCGTGACAGAAACCGTATAGTTCTCTCCAATCTGAAGTCCTTCAGCTATAAAGAGGCTCTTCTCCACAAGACATGAATCACTATCATATGAAAGGCTGCCACTGTCCAACTCAATGGCTTCAGAGAAACCTTCGAATGCTGAGCTATTGATTCCTAAAAATCCCTTTCTACTATATCGATAGTCTTCAACGTACCAATCCCAGACATTGACGAAGGCAAGTGGCTCTGTAGATATGACATAATTCTGAGCCTCTACAATCTCACGTATCTCTTCAGCAGTTGTTGCGTCTGGATTTGTGAAATTCTGATAGTAGAATGGATAGCTGAAAGACACTTCCATATCTATTGGTACATCAGATGTCATATCGTTTAGAACAGTTGGTGCGGTGGAGTCCATGTAGAACAGGATACCTCCAAGGACTCCACTTGATAACGAGAATATGAGCAGTGTGGTGAGCACCTCAGGTGCCCTTGCTGACAAGCGGGCTAGGAGGAACATCTAGACTTCACCCCCATATGGTGCAGCTTCAGCCCATGAAGTGTTCAATGTTGCTGCAAGATTGATTCGAGATCCAAGTACAGCAACAATACCAATGAAGATGACAACTGACACTACAAAGAAGATGAGAACCAAGAAGATTGTCACCCAAGGTATCACAGGAAATATAGCGACCGGATATCTAGTGTACCATGAAGCAATTCCACTGGATGCAGCGTTGATTGATGTTGTAAGGTAAAGAGGTGCATAGCCTAACAATACAACCAGACTGAACAGCATAAGAACTAACATCTCTGCACCTTGAGCTCTAATGATGACACCTGTATTAGCTCCGTTCGAGCGGAGCAATGCGATTTCCCTACTTCTGGCTCGTACTCCCTCAACAGCATAAACTGCAAAAGCTCCCATTATAGTACCAATTGTTAGAACTGTGAGCATTGTATCAACGGATCTGTCCATATGATATGTAACCTGTTCTAGATATTCTGTAGTCCGAAGTGTGACTGCATCCCATTTTCCATTGTAAAGAACATCTATGCCCCCATGGTCTAATACCTCAAGAGCGATTTGTGTGCCATTTACTCCATCTTTAGTGGATACACAGAGATACGAATAGGTTTCATTGACAATGTCTATTTGATTGCTTAGAAAATCACGATTGACAAGAATCCTCCGCTGACCAACAATCTGATAGTAGCTAGGATAGTAGGGGGAGGGCATAATTGGTATTGGGGGTGGATAGTAATCTCCTCGCTCTGGCATCTCTGGTAGTGATGTAACAATCCCAAGGATTCTGAATGCTATAGGGATTGGTTCTTCATCAAGTTGGGTTGCTCGAAGGACATCTCCCACCTCAAGATCATAGTCATCAGCGATATCTGATGAAACAATAGCTCCGTCTGGAATAGACGAAAGTGAGTCTAACATCGTAGCCATTTCTGACTCATTCAATCTATTTCCCATGTAATGATATCCAATTTCTCTATACTCACTTGGATCGACTGCGAGAAATGTATTTTGACCCCCGCCGCTGCTGGTCAGGTATAGGTCGATTTCTGACACTATTGTTCCATCCACTACCAACTCATGTCCGGTCACATTGGTGATGAACTCATCCCATAGGGAGAATTCAGACTCATCAAGTGCAAATGAAATGTCTGCCCCTACACTCAGTTGGGATTGGTACTTATTTGTCACAGGTAGGGATGCATCTACAATGGCGTTGTTCCATGAAAGGCAGATTGCCAGTATCAACACCATAGCAGCTGCGCCACCTGATGATGCTCCTTTTCCAATCCTCCGGATACCAATTGATGCGGAGACCGGCCCGACCACCTTCGCCATGTATCTCGATATTACATTAGCCCCTCTTCGAAGAGCCTTGATGGAAAGACTTGCAACTCCAAGGAAGAGAGGGAGAGGAACAATTGACAAGACAATAGCGAGGATTGGATCACCAGAAATTGTAGGTCCGCCTGTTGTCAGAGTCATTAGTAGTAGACCTGCTACCACCACAACAAGCAGGTCCCATCTTATGAAATTAAAACCTCTGACCAATTTAGCCAACTTTCCTGTGTTCTCATCAACAGACTTCTTGGTTGAGTAAATGATTCGATATCCAAAAAGTGTCAGAATCGGAAGGGGAATTCCCACAATAAGGGAGATGATGAATGATTCAAGAGAGATAAGGAGTGGTTCAGAAATCATTGCATTAAAATCAAACTGAAAGAAGCCAGTGGCTGAGATAGCAAGTCTACTTACTCCCACACCTGCAAGAATTCCAAAAATACATGAGAGAACCGACAAGATGAATATCTCACGGTTGACAATCTTATCAAGGTCACCAGGAGCCGCTCCCCGAGAGTATAGCATTGTAGTTTCATAACGTCGCTCGTTTATGTTATGTCGAATTGATAAGAACATCACAAGCATGATGAGGATTATTATGCCTGACGATCTGAAAAGCTGGCTAATTCTTGCTGCTTGAATCCAATACATGTAACTGCTTATTGCACCTGCAATACGGTTTGACACCCAGAACCTAGAGGACCACGGAAACTGAGGATCATAGTTGGGATCCAGTTCACGAATAGCTTGACCTATGCCATTGACGAATGCGAGGGAGCCACCAGCATCGAAGGGTGTAACTCTGGTTCTGTCAATATCTATATAGATCTTGTACTCTTCGTCTTCCAAAACCTGAGGGGCTACAATCGCCATACTATCGTATACCCCATAGTAATCAGCGTATGACCCCTCCCCTCCTAGTCTATAGACTCCTATCACTTCCACCTCGTTGTAGGGTCCCTCCCAATAAAGAGAGAAGTTTACAACATCTCCAACGTTGATGTCGTAGAAGTCGACTAGATCGTCAATGATGGCAATCTGTGATACATTGGACTCTGGAATCGCTCCTGAAACGAGGCTGATGTATCCAGGAAAAGTTTCCATGAACTCTTGGTCTGGTGCGATGATGTCACCGTGGATGTTGTCCCACCACCAACCATAGGTTTCATTGATGAAATACTCGATGTTCCCCCAGCTATGTCTAAGTGATGCTGCTTTTGACACTCCATCGATGTCCTGAATTGAACTAACATAATATTGGATACCTTCCCCATCTGCAAATATCGCTACCTGTCCAACTTCTGCCATGCTGTTCTCCCATTCATGGACAGAATAGGAATCAACATAGACAGTGATACCCATTGCCATTGCAGAGGCGAGGAGAAAGCATAACAGAGTGACACCTTTGCGTCGCATACTGTGAAATGCCTCATATCCCACAGGAACAGCGGCCAATTTCCAACGCCTCCATCATGGATTCTCAATCAGCCCATCGCGCATCCGGTAGACATGATCCATCTTCTCACCAACCTCAGGATCATGAGTCACGGTGATCAGTGTCCCTCCCTCACCCTTGGTCAGAGACACGAGCACATCCAAGATCTCCTTTCCAGTATTGTAGTCCAGGTCTCCTGTGGGCTCGTCAGCAAGGACTATGACCGAACTCGTGGTTCCTGAAGGTTTAGCAAGTGCCCTTGCGATGGCGACACGTTGTTGTTCTCCTCCAGACAACTCATCCGGTCGATGGTCTGCTCTTTCCGTGAGACCAACAAGTGACAATAAATGATCGACGCGTTCTTTCCTCATGTCCTCCTCAACGCCTCCAATGAGCAGGGGGAGTTCCACGTTTTCATATGCTGAGAGTACAGGCAGCAAGTTGAAGAACTGAAACACATAGCTGATTTTATCTCGACGAATCTTGGTGAGCTCTTTCTCGCCCATCCTAGTGATGTCTATTCCATCGATCACAACATTACCAGCAGGTCTGTCAAGGGCACCTATTAGGTTCAGGAGGGTGGTCTTCCCAGACCCACTAGGACCCATGATACCAATGGCACTACCTTTCTTGACCTGAAGAGTCACTCCTCTTAGTGCATGGACCTCAATCTCACCCATACTGTAGACTCTTGAGACTTCATTGAGATTGATGATTATACCATTGTTCAATGCTGCCCGCTCCAAGCCTTTCTCTCACTGCGGATGAGCTGAGTGTGAGGGCTAATAAATTACTCCTTCGAAGTACGAAGAATTGTACTAGGTTCAACCTATTTCATTCTATGCGTACAAACAATCAGTAATTAATGAAAATAGCCTTTTACATATTCCTCATGAGAAACTTTAAGACATCATGTGTATTATTTAGTCATAGAATAGTGAGAGGTTTACTTGACATTGTCTGACGAGATAATGGAGCGTAAGTATGAATTCTTCAGTTGGCAAGGATTCACTGTGGGTGCTATTATCATGGCCCTCTCATTAGTTGTTCAATCTCTCATTGGTTTCGGTTCGGTGTGGACTCAACGACCAATCAGCTATGCATTTTACATAGCCTTCTCTGCCCTTGTGGTCGGGATCACATCTGGTGGAGTCTTGGTCTATCTCTTTCCTCCAGATCAGGATGTGATTGGAATCGCAGGGCTTGGAAGTGATGATTTTACCCAACACCTTTCACTCATCATGGTCATTCTTGCCTTGGTGCAACCAATCTTCACAGGCTTCGTGTTCTTCTACGAGTATTTTGGGAGTGACCAGTTGATCTTCATCTGGGTCTTACTTGGCTTTGCCGCTCCAAGCCTGGGTCTTACGACTGCAATGTTTGAACGTTCTAGAGCTATTGGTGCAGATCTTAAGGTCTACTTCGCAGTAAATGAAAAGCTTGACTTGGCGAGTCTCGAGTGGCTTCATGCAATCGGTCCTCGCACCGCAACATATCGCATGGGTATGTTGGAAAGTGCAGCACGTCGTGTTGATGGCATTAAGATTACCGGACATGAAATAATTAGAGAGAAGAACCAATTTGCTGTGAATCAATGAGCTCCGTCTGTATGTCTTCTTCGTCTGTGTACTTCCAGACCGATTTCAGTCCAAGCGACCCAATTGCATTTCAGACAGCTAAAAGAACTACTACCAAGACCGAATCGAGGTGGTGATTTCTCCTCTAGCTGATAGATTGTTCCGCCATAGCTGCTTCGTTTTGCGGATGTGACTTTGAATCTCTTCTTGAAACAATCAAGGCAGATACAGAGATCCTTTCTGGTGTCATTTGCAAAGCTGTCTTCCAAAGTTTTAGCTGGTTGGATTGGGTCTACTTCTTTTCCACAGCTCTCACAGTAATCTACCGATGTGACCACCACACTCCGAGTTAAGGTAATCCATGTTCTAGTTATTGGCAATGAGTGGAATATCGACCACTATTTGAATTCTCTGAGTAAATAGATTCGTTGTCCACCTGTGTAGAATCATGTTATAAGGTATTTTCGAAGAGCTGCGCTGCTGTTTTGAACACCTCTTCAACGCCTTCTCCAGTCATACAAGAAGTTTCAATGAAAGCTACTGGGTGGAGAGTACCCTCTTTCCCATAGCGTTGAGCAAGCTCCTCTGCAAATTTGAAACCCTCGTCATATCCCACAGGTTCATCTCCCGAGTCTTCTCCAGTTTCCATTCTGAGGTCGATTTTGTTGGACACGATAACTAAAGGTGGCATTTCTTCAGTTGATAGAGTTGCTTCCCTCAGCCAGAAATCAATACTCTCGAAGCTCCACCTGTCTGATGCGGCATATACGATGATTAATACTTGTGAGTCTTTATAGAACTCTTTTCTCTGAACCTTTGCCTTCACTGCTAAATCAAATGACCAAACTCTAATATCTATGCGATGATTGGTTACCTCGAGTATTCGTCCGAAGATATGTTCAGAAACCGACTCATCTTCCAACGTGATGGGTACAATGTTTGCCTTTTCCTTTAGGCTCTCCTTGCCAACTCCATCCTCACCAAGCAACAAAACTTTGCATTCCACAATTGGTTTGATCTGGTGGGCTGGAGTAACTTGCGGTTCTGGTTCTATTTCTTCCTCCTCAGACTCATCAACTGTTTCAGCTATAATCACGATCTCTTCAGGTGTTTCCTCAGTTACCGATTGCTCCTCTTCGATTGTGGCTTCTCCCACTCTCACATATGTTTTCTCAGATGCGACTATTTCTTCACTTCCAGCTAGATTTACGCTTATCTCCAGTTTCTTCTTTTTCGCGGGCTTTTCTGTGGGTGCGCCTGTCATAAAGGAATCACTTAGTGCTTCAACTGCCTCGAGAGCATCTGCAATGTCATCAAAATCTTCAAGGCTAATCTCTCCTTTCTCATCTGCACTGACACCAGGGCTCTCTACAAATGTTGCAGCTGGTTCTTGCTCTTTGCGTAGGGAGCTTTTTCTTTTCTTCTCAGGTTTTTCGTCTACATGCTTGACGGTCGGTTCTTCGATGATCTTTTCTGGTTCTGGCTCTCTCACTGGTTCTAGAACTACTTCTTTCAAGACCCTTCTCGCTTTTGGCAACCCTATGCGGTCTAAAACATCTTCCAGCACTCCCGGAGCAAGTCTCTTTCCAAGGTATCTCAGATATTTCTGAAGCTCAAGAGCGACGTCATCGAAGGATCGATCCTTCAAGGGAATTTTCTTCTTCACCACACCTTTATCTCGTACTTCGACATAGGTTGGTGTGAGTGTGAGTGAGATAGTTGTACCTGGGATTATCATAGCCGCTCAGGTCCTCCTTGCTTTGCGTAGTTCATGGTTTGCTGTAATATCTTAACTGTTTCGAGTATCAACATGGCCATAAACTATCAATACCTGATTGATACAGAAAGAATAAAATTGTATTCTGTTGAGAGCTGTTCTTAGGGTGAATAGATGGTAGACGTGGATTTTACTAAATATGTCGATGTGATAAAGGATTGGCCAGAACCAGGTATGGTTGTGTGTGATATCAGTGGGTTGCTTGAACATCCGCATGTATTTCACGAGGCCGTTGTAACCCTTGCTAAACCTCTAGTAGAGCTAAGACCAAACAAGGCAATAGGAATTGAGCAGAGAGGTCTTGCACTAGGAGGCGCAATCGCATACTACCTCGGTTGTGGTATTGTTCCAGCTCGCTCCATTGCATATCTTCCAGATGATTATAAGCGCCCAGTTGAATATCTACCCTCTTCCCGGTTCGCTGACCAACGACTTGCCATCGTTTCAGAATCTATAGATCCAGGAGATCGAGTTGTCATAATTGATGACTGGTTGATTCAAGGAACAACAGTTCTTGCGGTATCAAAGGTAGTAGAAAAACTAGGTGCACAAGTGGTAGGTGTTGCATGTGTTATTAACAACCTGACTGAAACCAGAAGGAAACTTTTGGGTCGTCCAGAAGTTCATTCACTCATAGAGAATCTGCAGGCTGATACCATCGGTAGTAGAGATTGATTAAAGAGAAGAAAACGGAGATTAGCAAAACACTCTTCCCGTCTTCTTTTCTTGAGAGTCTGTTCATGAGTTCAACGAGCTGCAATATGATTAACACATAAATTCTCTCACCGAGTCAATTGAACAAGTTAGAAAGAAAGTGCTTCACGTAAACATACCATTAGAGTGCGCATCACTAATCTCTTCAGGTCAATTTCTCCATTTCCTGATTCTACCATTGATTCAGACACTATCTTCTGAATTTTAGTATCTTTACTTCCGATATTAAACAAAACATTGGCAAATGAGCCAGTGAGTATCTTTTGAGCAAGAAGCTGATTGTGAAAATCTCTTCCAAATGACAACTCACATAGTCGTTGATATCTATACAAACTCTGTTTGTTAATGGAATTTTTCTCTAGGAGTCCCGAAATAACCACTGCTGCTATACGAGCCGCCCGCATCGCGTAAGAAATACCTCCTCCTGTAAGAGGACTTACATGACCTGCAGAGTCGCCCACAAGGACGACTCGATGTGCGACTATATCTTTCAAGGGGCCTCCCGTTGGGACCAACGCCCCCCTTGTTTCATCAATATTGGAATATGTTGGTAATAGATCTATCTTCTTGAGAAATCTCACAAATTCCTCAAACTTGTAAGGCAACCCCTTAGCCTGCGAGCCTATAATACCAAGCCCAACATTGATCGTGGATTCTTTGGGGAAAATCCATCCGTATCCCTTTTGTCCTCCTAGATTAGCAAAGAAGTGATACTTGAGAGCTTCAGTATAGCGGTCAATGATATCTTCTGTGTTCACCTCAACTTCACAGACTCTGCAAGCTGATATGTTCGAACTCGGCCAACTCTTATTCAGGCCTGTTTCTCGAGCCACCATACTCGTTACACCATCAGCGCCAATAACCAACCTTCCATCTATGGTCTTTCCATCAGCTAACTCAACTCTGACATACTCATCTTTAAACCTCAGATGTTTTGCTCTTGTACCAGTTAGAGGCAATACACCTGCTTCAACAGCTTCTTCAAACAAGACATTGTCGAATATTGTTCGAAGAGTGAGTGCCATCTCCACCTTGCCTTCAAAGACAATTTGCCTATTTGGAGAATGAAGCACACCAACTTTAGCAACACCCTTTACAAACTCCGAAGCCCTATTCTTCAGATATGGAAACTCATCTATAATCGAGCTAGAGAAACCTCCTCCACAAGGCTTGTCTCTAGGAAATGTATCCTTGTCTATCATACAAGTATTGAAGCCAAGACGAGCTAGATGGCGAGAAGCTGAGGAACCACCAGGACCTGCTCCAATCACAATGACATCATACATTCTAGATAGTCACTCACATTTGAAGCCAGAACTAAATCATCTTAAAAGTTGAGCACATCAACCTTATTTAGACTCTAGTTAGCAACAGAGGGAGGACAATGAGTCAGCTTCTTGAGGCTCGTAGAGGTTTGCGACGGCGAATTAATTCATATGCAAAATATGACCTTTTTCTCCACCGCTTCATCACAGTCGTTCTCATTGCGAATATGCTCTTGATTCTGTACGCACTCATATCTGTAACATCAATCATGACTCTAAGTGGAGTGGGATTTCTTGATTCGGTTCCGATTGCCCTCTACATTCTTCCATTGATAGTCATACTACCACTCATGATACGGGCGTACTATTCTGAGAGAACTGCAGCATTCAATTTTTTGTTCCTGATGATATGCACAGTGTTTTTTTTTATGCTATCCTTTCTTGTTCATGGTTTCATTATTTTTCTTATCTTCAACATCATTGCTGCTGTGTCAATTTTCATATTGGGAAGATATAGACCTCGAGGGAAGTTAAGAGAGGTTGGCAGAGGAATGGTTGTCTACTTCATTCTTCTCAACTTACTCGGACTTGCTTTTCCAATCTCAACAATTATTATGGGGCAGACACAAATTGCGAGCACATCTATGGGTGACAATCCTGAAATCATATTGAGTATCCCACTGGCTGACTTTGCTTTTCCATATCTTGAAACAGATCCCACAATACAATTGCTCTCCGATATTCAAACCAATGATTTCCGATTAGACTTTCGGATTCTTGAGAATGATGATTTATCCTGGCTGAGGCTAGGGACTTGGCTAAGTGCTCTCAATGATACCGGGATACAATACTCAATTACTCTAACAGCTGACCGAGCTCTTCTAGCTGGTGAGAATCCTGCTTCACTAGCGACATCAGAGTTGATAGAGGCGATATATGCGAGTCATGGAATCGCCTTTGATCGACTCACGAATTTTGAGCTTTCTAATATTACCAATAGGCCAAACCTCATTCTCTTTGATATGACTCTCTCTGAACCTGAATGGCAGGCACTGATGCTTCGAACAAGGAACCTCGACCTTACTGGTTTTGCAGGTCTGATGAGAACCTCTATCTTTTCCATTGATAGCACTCGGATTGAGGACGCATCAGCATCACTTCGAGATGCGACAACATCATCCGGGATAGCATCTGGACTGCTTGTTGAAACTTTCGTTGTCGATGACCTGTTTGATGGCGATTCATATGCTATGCGTCTTTGCGGAGTTACATCATCCTCTCTACAAGAATGGGATCAGGTATCTGTTCTGTGTAGTCGCTCTCGGTTTTCTTTTGAGATGAGTGGGGATGTGGGTGAATACCTATGTCATTCATATTCCCGTTCTATTGGGCAGTTTGCGGCGACTTGGAGTATGAGGCTTGGAGAGATTGGAAACTCGACTGATATCTCGGACCGGTCTGACAGTGTTTATGAAGACCTGGATGTATTAGTGAACGACATTGCATTGGTCACTGGTAATGGTGTCCAGCGAATCATCTTGGACTCTATTCCCTCTCTGCTAAATGCCTTTGGAAGTGAATCTCTGTCTAATCTAAGGTTATCTATTGATGAAGCTGAAACTGGTATTGCAACCTACACGTTCAGAATCTATGCATATCGCGCTGTCTTCATGGCAATCGATGCATTTGACCTCATTATGCTTTAGGTGATTTCACATAGACTTCGAATACACCAGCCCATATCTCGCTGCTGGACTCAGCCTTTACAAGAAGGTTCCCTCCGAAGTTAACTCCCATCGGTCCAGACTTGCCTTTTTTCCAGACATCTGCAAATATCAAAGAGTGAAGTCTGTTCTGGAAGTCTTCGGTGATTCTCTGTATCATACTATCAATGTATGCCTCATCGATTCCCTGAGGACTCAGATCCGCAGTGGAACGAAACAATCTCTCCTCACTAATTGCCCCTTCAGTCTTGTCGAATCTATACCCTATCCCTCCAACCAGATAGAACTCCGCCTGAGGAACATTGGGTTCATCTCCAACAACAATCAATGATCCATCTGTTAGTAAGATGTAAGTGGGTGAAGCCACATTGAAAGGGATTGATGCGGCTTCCACTGAAACTTCATCCATTTTCAATTCCTTGGTAAGAAACTCATCTAATGTCCGTACCTTTGTGTCGAATCGAAAAGGATCGAGCTCTCCTGTGTGAAGGATATTTCTGGCTTTCCTCAGAAGTACGTCCAATATTCGTTGAGTTGTTTTCAAAAATTCAACACGTGCATCCTTATTGCTCAAAATATCCCCTGCGGAGATAACAACTCGGAGAAAATCAACTGATTTGAAGTTGTCGAGTATAGTACGGCTCAAGTAGGTTGAATCTTCTGTTTCAAGAAAGCCCTCCTGTGTCGCCACTTCCGATGGGATTGGATTTCCAAGATGGACTTGTACAATCTTGCTACTTCTCTTTGCCTTGAAAAACACACCTACATCATAGGATTTACGTGGCAAATCGATTAATTGGCGTACAAATGTTCCATCAGGCACAATTTCTTTGGCCTGTGCCTTCGCGTAGATTTGAGTGTATTTTCCAAAGAGGTCCGTTCTTGACATCTTCCATTCTCCCGTAGTCTAATACTACCCTCATTCCACTCTATTATCATTTCGGGTGATTTACTCCTCGAAACTAACTAGATTATAGGACAGTTTGTACATAATTGGAGTGGAATTTGGCCAGTTAAGAAGTAATGAAATCCGATGAATGCAATGAATCCTATTACAACCACCAGAAATAAAATCTTGAGAAATTTCTTCATTTGCTTTCTTTACACGCTCTTCCCTCTTTCTTTTACTAAACCTTCGATAACGGAAGTCACCCACAAATTATAAAGCAGGTGAGTCGAGCAATCCGCTAGGCCACTTCGAAAGGCGATGACAATGGAACGAAAACAAATTGGACCACTTCTGATAGTGATTGGTATTTTATTGCTATTCATTTCATTGTTCTATGTTCTTCCATTACCTAATTTCTACATTGTATCTCTGTTCATGATGTTTCTTTCCGTTGTCTTAATCGGCGTTGGAGCTGCTTTTGTTCGGGGTGTTGATAGTTCCTTAGATGTTCCTACTGATGATTGTTATTACTGCAAGGGCATGGGCAAGATAAAAAGCGGAAATGAGATGCGAACCTGTCCCCGTTGTGGAGGAACTGGGTTGGCTCGAGCTGATGATTATGAGCAACAATGAGCTTCGAAGAAGATGAGTATTAGTTGGGAGGAGTGTACATACGACTAAACAGATAGTCATTGCACACAAAGGTGCATCGGGACATGCTCCGGAGAATACACTTCTTTCTTTTATTCGTGCGTTTGAACTTGGAGCTCATATGATAGAGATCGACATTCATGCAACTTCTGATGGTGAACTGGTCTGCATTCATGATTCAACTCTTAATAGAACAACGAGTGGTAGGGGAGATGTCCATTCGTTCACGTATGGCGAAATAAAAGAATTGGACGCTGGTGCAGGTCAGTCTATTCCCACTCTTGAAGAAACACTCAGATTTGCATCAGGAAAGATGAAGGTCAATATTGAGCTTAAAATCATTGGCGCCGAGGAAGAAGTCCTTGAAATAGTGCAACGAACTGGAATGCTCCCTAATGTCATTATTTCCTCATTCTTTCATGCGACTCTAACAGTTCTCAAAGAATCAAATGAACAGGTTTCCACTGCAATGCTACTTAATGCGTCGAGGGAGGAGTTATTCCAATACGCTTTGGATTTCAGAGTGGATGCAATAAATCCGCAACACAATCTTGTTACTCCTGAATTAGTAAAGGGTGCTCACCAGACTGGATTGCTTGTATATCCTTGGACAGTAAATGAACAGCATAGAATGATTGATCTCTTTTCTATGGGTGTTGATGGACTGATAACTGATTATCCTGATAGAGCTGTCAGAGTTTTGGGACATTAGGCCATACCTATGATTTTTTCAAGAAACTCTAAGATTATGGGATACGCCATCTTTCGAGTTGGATGACAACTTATCACATGCTCAGCTCCTTCTATCAGATGGAGTTCTTTTATGCCTGACGAGATTGCCTGTAAAGCAACCTGAGCACTCGTCGGGTCTATTGATTTATCCTCAGTCCCCTGTAGAATAAGCGTTGGAGTAACAACTGCTTTCATGTGCTTTTTCGCTTCTTTTTGTAGCTTGAAAAACTCGTGGTATGCAGAAACCGGTTCTCTTTCATACTTGGTCCTTTTCACATCATAAACTCGTTGCGCCGCCTCAATGTCAATATTTCTGTATTTAACAAGATATTTGAGTAATGGCACTAATTTAGGAAGAAGTCCTGGAATCCTCAATGCGGGAGCAATAAGTATCAATCCATCGATGTCAGTTTCTTTCGACGAAATCATGATGGAGAGCAATCCCCCCATCGAAAACCCGACTACAAAAAGGTATCTAGGTTTCCATGACCGTACAACTTCTAATCCACTTTGAAGAGATTGATACCAGTCCTGCCAAGAGGTTGCCTCGAGATCTTCAGGCGTGGTTCCATGTCCCGCTAGTTGGACCGAAAAAGACGCAAATCCTCTCTCTGAGAGGTACTCCGCAAGAGTGGACAACTCATCAGAAGAGGCACAAAAACCATGAACGAGAAGGAGTGCAATGGAGGCTCCTTCAGGAAGGGCTACTATGCCCTTTGCATCAGGAGCCAATGTCTTTCACTCTTCAAGCCTTACGAAGCTGAAACCTTTTCGAAGCATTCCAAGTCGAACTCCTGCTATTAGCCAACTAATAATAGAGAGTATCTCTGTACTCACTACAAATACCACCATTATAGACACCATTATTGCGATTTGTTCAGGAGTAGGAATACCTGCAAAAACTATCAAGACTAGTACAACAACTATTGCTGCAGCCGCTAGACCTGTCAAAGTTGCAATCTTAATCAGTGTACCTTCAAAACCATGACCCTCGTCCTCCACCTCATTTGCTAGATTCAGATTCATTGTCAATACTAGTACAACACTAATGGAATAGAGCGCCAGAAGGAAGGCGGCTCCTGTATTCGCCTCATGTGTTACACCAACGTTCCCTGCAATCACAGGAATCATGAAGGAGAATAAGACGCTTGCGCCCACGAGTATTCCACCTGTTGCATATCCTCTTCCATATGAGTAACCAGCTAATGACACATTTCGGATTAGAAGTATCATGAGAGGTAAAACAATGATTGTGGGTCCTTGGATAGCTGGTGAAATTCCAGGGATCATTGTAATATTGAACCATCGATTGGTTGGCCAGAGTGCTAGTGGTCCACTGCCAAGTCCTCCTAACATTATGATGATGATGGTTATTGATGCAGCAAGACTTACCAGTACAGTTAATGCACCTTGAGAAAAGCCAGTCAATCCTCTTATCCAAGATTCACCCATCAGTAAGAACTGCGTGATTATAGTAGCAACCCATGGAATTATCATAAGTGAGAACAATGTGAAAGGATGAATCATAAGAATTACAGAAACTAGAACCATTGGAATTCCTGTAATAATATCTGTCTTTGCTGTGTAAGAAGCTCCCACAAGAAACAATACACCAGCAGGGGCTATAACAAGGAAAAATCCCCATGCACCAACCCCACTTATACGAGCTCCTGCTTGACCAGCTGCCAAAAGACCAAATAGCACGAGGAAGATCATCAGATATTTGCTTCCACCTTTAATGATGTCTTCACCAATAGCTACTGCCTTGAGCTCTCTTGCTCCTAGCCTTGGAGCGAGCATTATCCAATACATCATAAACGCCAGAAGACCGAAAATTAGCACTGGATTTGTTTGATAGGTCACTGGACTGGCTAATGTACTCCATGGATACCACACAGTCTGGTTTCCAATTGTATCAACTGGTCCAATCAATACAGCTGTAAGACCAAGGAGGAATAAGATAACTCCGCTTACTCCAAAAGCAAACTTTGCTTTTGGCGGACTACGTGCATACTCACGGATGGTGCCAAAAGTGGACCACCAAAATAGCAGGCTCACAAACTGACCTACGAGTAGAATCCCATATGCAGCGTATATCAATAGAGGACTCAACGCTTGACCCAGTGCAAGAATAGGAATAAAAAGAGCATTCAGTAAACCCGCAAGAAAACCAATCCAAGTCTTACTGGAATCAGTGTAGATAATCGCGATAAGTTGCCAAGCAATGACGAAAATCGATCCCAAGAGGTACATAGGAACCAAGAAATTAGGAATAAGAATCGGACCAAATACAGCCCCGAACTGAGTAATAACAAAGATGGATGTTGCAGCAGCCACGATGAAGCCTACCCATATGACATTGACCAGACCAGAGCCAAGGAAGCTTCCAAGTTGCCTTGACCCTATTGCTTGATACAGAAGATTTAGTGCCATCAAACCCATGAATGCACCAACTAGAATATGATAGTATGGCGTTCCCTCAATTTCCAATGCGACTGCTGAGCCTGTTAGCTGAACCCAATTCAAGGATGCGATTGGAACCAATGGTTTTCCAATCAGTAGACCGAGAACAGCTGCTATTATGCCAAATATACTACCAAAACCAGCATACTCGCTTATCCTCTCACCAGACTGATCTGAACCACTTAATATCGACTTCATTGTACTCAATTGGGACATGTCTGATTTCCTCATTTGGTGATGGTGACCATTAGTTTTGATGGTACGAAGATGAGGGGTATAAATGCGTATCGGACAGTGCTTCTGTGTAAGACTTAATACACCCTCTAGCATAACAAATCGAAAAAGGTGGTATTGCATGGGATCAGATTTTGAACTCTATGTCAAGGGAAAGCGAATTGAAATGAATGAATTCGTTGCCAACATACTCAGTGACGTACTTATGGCAATCCTCTCGAATCTCCGAGATATTGATTTGGAATCGATAAACCTAGTTGAGATTGAGTAGAAACAAGCATTATTTGGATGTGGTTTCGCGATGAATGGATGGAATGGTAGGATATTATGGGTTGATTTAACGGACAAGAGATCCTATACTGAGAGTTTGCCTCTTGACACCTATTCCACTTTTGTTGGAGGAAAAGGACTTGGTGCCTACCTGCTGTATCGTGAGCTGAAACCGGAAACTGACCCTCTCGGCTCCAACAACATACTTCTGTTTTTGTCAGGACCTCTTCAAGGACTACCTGGAGTCATGATTGGTCGATGGACTCTGGTTACGAAATCCCCACTTACTGGACTATTTTTGGATTCACATTGCGGAGGTCCCTTAGGTCGTGAGATCAAAAACACTGGTCATGATGCGCTCGCAATTCGAGGTAAATCAGAAACTCCTACTACCCTTTTACTTGAAGATGACAAAGTAAGCTTCGTTGATGCTGAGTATCTTTGGGGCAAAGGCACTCAGGAGGCAACTAGACTTCTCCATGACTCATCACCAAAGAACTCTGCTGTATATGTGATTGGTCCTGCAGGCGAAAACCTTGTTCCTATGGCAACCGGTTGTTGCGAACTAGCTCACCAGACGGGACGTGGAGGTGCAGGAGCTGTTCTTGGATCAAAGAACCTCAAGGGTGTTGTAGCTAGAGGCACCAAAAAAATGAGTGTAGCAAATCCTACTACCTTTAATTCGCTAAGAGTGATAATATCTAAGAGATGGAATGATAAAACGGATTATGGATTCAAGGACTATGGTACTGCAGTTCTTGTTGAGGTAGCAAATGAACGCGGTCAATTTCCAACTAGGAACTGGCAAAATACATTCTTTGAGGGTTATGAATCACTCACTCCTTCTGAAACCGAGAAGTGGATGACTGGAAATCATCTCTCTTGTCCCCATTGCATAATTCGATGTACCCATTCTTACAAGACGGAGGACCCCAGCAATCCTGGTACTGAAGTAGAATCAACTCCAGAGTATGAAACCTATGGTTTGTGTGGTGGTAATCTTGGAATTAACGATGCACAATCAGTCTTCAAGTTAAACTACCTCGCTGATGATTTGGGTCTTGACACTATTAGTACTGGATCAGTCATTGGTTTCACTATGGATGCCTTTGAAAATGGCATCCTGAATGAGGATGAGATTGGATTCCCCATAAGATTTGGTGATGTAGAATCTGCACTCAAACTGATGCGGAAAATAGCCTTCAGAAAAGGAATAGGTGATTTATTGGCTTCTGGTGTTCGAAGTGCAGCAGAAAGAATTGGACGTGGGAGCGAAAAACTTGCAGTCCATGTAAAGGGTTTAGAAACAGCTGCATGGGATCCAAGGGGAAAACGAGGACTTGGTCTCTCATATGCCACAGCAGATGTTGGCTCAAGTCATTTACGTGGATGGCCACAGACAACCGATAAACCCGATGCTTCTGCACTTGATGTGATTGAGTCTATGGTCACTGAACGAGATACTAAAATTCTGACGGATTCCCTAATTGTTTGTCATTTCACATGGCACTTCCCGTTGTCCAGAGAAGAGAAAGTACAGCTATTGAATTCTGCAACAGGTGTTCAGTATGATGATAACCTTGTTTCTTTGTTTGGACAGCGTATTGAAACACTTATCCGGTTGTTCAATATCAATGAAGGTATAACTCGAAATGATGATAGCCTTCCACCTCGGTTCTGGGAGACTGAAACGATTGGCCCTTCAAAAGGAATGAGATCGTTCATTGACCAGAATGATTTTGAAAGGTCTCTTGACCTATATTATGAACTCAGAGGATGGGATAAGCGCGGTGTTCCTACAAGGGAAACCATTAGGAAGCTAGGATTGGATTCACTTGTTTCATAAGTTCTTCATTCAAAAGCACTAAGGCGAAAGTTTTTGCGAAGCCAGACTTCCTTTCTCTCTTCTTCATATCCAGATTCAGTGTAGAGTTCGAAGAGGTCTTCTCTGGAGATATCAAAGATTGCATCTAATGCGTATAGTTTTCTCTCCTCAGCGATTTCGCTTGTTTTTTCTAACATTTTTTGACCTATGTCTGTTTCTTCAAGCTCATCCTCGATTTCGAAGTATCGTATAAAGCCTACACGTCCCATTGCAGGATCTTTTGCAATATCGAGCTTCAAGGCTGCAACAACCATTCCCCGAGTAATAGCAATGATGAACATTGTTTCAATACTAGCTCCAAGTGGGGTAGAAGATGAGTGTAAAATCAGCTGTTGGAAATTCTTTCCTTCGCGAACATAGAACTCTTCAATCAATGACCTATCCTGGGCTGTTGCGAGTCTCACTTCGATATTCATACTATTGGGACCTCCGATTGTCGCTTGAAACGCCTTTGTTAATTAGAAGCTTTTTGTTAAGGACCAATTTCATATAGTTTGGCTCTAAAGTAATCACAGGCATGATTAAGTTGACAACTGAGGAAAATACATCCCCAGATATTCTTCTTCCTTTGATTCTAGTGATCTGCCTAATTCTGCTTCTCCTCGCGCTTGCGGTAATCTACATTCCTCGGATAATTGGATAGAATCGTTATTTTAACAACCTGTATATCTCATCAATATTCTTGGTGAACTCACTGTCTGGATGTCGTAGAGTGACAACGTAGCGACTTCCTGCCTCAATTAGAAGTGGGAGTAATGGGATTATTGTCGCAACAGTTGTTTTGAATTTCTTCTCGACTTCTGAGATAATTGCCTTGTTCTCATAGATTCCAGGTTTTTTGTTTATTATGATTCGAATATCAGGAACCTGTAGTTTTCTGGCGACACTCAGAGTCGCTGCAGTGCCAAGTAGGTCTTGTTCATCAATTCTCGCAACGACAAAGAGATAATCTGCAGTAGCCATTGATAGCAATGTTTCTCGGTCAAGCCCTGGATGCGTGTCGATGATAAGATAGTCCAGATCTTTACTCTTAATGACATCAGTAAACCCTTTCTTGAGGTCGCCGACTTCATAGCCTTCTCTAAGAATTCGGGTGATTTCTGTAGCTGTCATTGAGCTTGGAATAAGGAACAGCTTTCCTCTCTTTATGTTCAGTCTCTGAGTCAGGTCCATGCAGGCATCTGTAATATCGCATGATCCTCTTAGGTAGTCATTGAGAGTGTATTTCATTTTCTCCCTACCAAGACCGAAGATGACGTGAATTCCTGGCGATGCCATATCCGTATCCATGACAGCAACCCGTTTACCATCTAGGGCTGCAGCTGCTGCTAGGTTTGCTGCGATGTTGGACTTCCCTGTTCCACCCCTAAAACTATGAATTGAGATTATCTTACCTGACATGACTAAGCACCCGTTCTTTTGGCCATTCAACATGATTTCCTAAGGATCGAAGAACTTCCAATATTCTTGATGCAGGAATTCCAGACCGTTCTTCAATTTCTCTTACTGAAAGACTGCCATTGCAGTATTTCCAGATTGATTCAACGACATCATAGTCCTTTTTCTTAATTCCTATGACCTCAAGGAATGCCGCAAATCTTTGATCTCTATCCTCCATAATGGGAAATAATTTCGCTATTCGGACAATTTCCTTAGCTATAAGTTGCGCAAGAACTTCATCCGCCTGTTCCCTAATCAGACCACTTGCCTCATGAATCTCAGCTACCGTTGATGTTCCTCCAATAGCATTAACCATTCTTAATGCTCCTGCTTGAACGCTTTCAGAAAACGATGAGAGCGCCATCTTTGTTTCGCGTCTCATATCTTCGGCTGACATCGTTGCTTCAACTGCGTCATGGTCATAGAAAGAGATTGGACCCTCCACCTTATCGGGTTCAAACTTCCTCGCATTGCCAAAACTGGTGAGTTGTAGCGAAGAAACAAAGGGATTCACAAGTTCAAGGTAGGTCTTCTCTGATAGTCCAAGTTTAACGACAAAGGCAGAAATCCCTTTCTTAGGAACTTGAATAAGAAGGAATGCTGTTCCTTTCTCTAGACTAGAGTGTTCTTTCATTTCTGCTTTATCTTTCACTATAGGGATGAAGTCCAAAACCGCTTCTAGTTCATATGCTCTTAGATTTGACACAGCAACATAACCATCTGAAGTAACCATCCCGCCTCGTAAAATGTCTCGATTAACCTCCACTTCAGATAGGACTCGTTTTAGCTTATTCAAGTCTTGTGATGGCAAGAGTATCGTCTTATATCGGCGTGCCAATCCTGGGATACCATCAAACTTCTGGAGGGTCACCTCAACAACATCAGCAAAAGCACGAAACTTTTTGGAGTCAGGAAGTTCTCTCCTTAAATCGGAGTAGAACATACTCACAAATTGCTCTGCGAGATCTTGCAGTATCACTCGATGGATTTCTCCACTGTCTTCCTCTGATACGAGAGCTATAAAGTAGAGGTCTCCCTTACGTTCCCATACCAGCTTATTCTTGGCGAAGGACATGACAGTTATCCTGTCTTGGCCCACCTCTTGGGCAAATGAACCTACGGCAGAGAGAAATGCGGCAGCAAGTTCATCCAGTCTCCGTGTTCCACTCACACTATAATGGAAGAGCAGTATACCAGTTTCACGGAGAACAATAATCTCTTTCACCAAGGAGGTGGCCTCCAAACAGCACGAGCGCCTCAAGAGGGACGCGAAGGCTCTTAATATCTTTGTTAAAAAATAGATGGCTTAAATTCAGGCTTCTAGTTCATCAACCAATCCACTTACCTCTATAAGATTCCAATCAACTCCATCTCCAAGCTTTTCAAGTACGTCATAGAGCTGATCAGGAATAACACCAAGTCGCTCACTTATCTCTACTAGAGACCTGTTTCCAGTGCATAACGATTTTGCACGCTCTAGAAGCTGGTATTCCTTATTGGGTAGTCCGATGAGATCAAGATAGGCATTGAATCGTGCATCTTTCTCTTGTATTATTGGACAGAGCTTTGAAACTCTTAGCAGTCCCCTGATGGCGAGGTACTCTATAATCTCTGATATTTCTGACTCAGAGATCCCTAGCGTTCTACCAATCTTATGAATCGATGTCTTTCCATCGATTGCTGATAGTACTCGATTTCCAGTGTTTCCTAGGTCTCTATGGAACTCATCGAGAAATCCTCTAGCTCTTATTGCCATGTCCAGATTCTCTTTCTTCACCTCTGGAATGACAAAAGCACTCAGGCTCGACATTACAATTAGTATACCTTCATAATATGAAAAAACTCCTCGGACATCTTTCTCAAAATCCATAAAGACATCAAGGACGGGAATGTCCATCTTCAGCTCAGTTTGATATCTAGCTACGAATCTCTTACTTAATTCTCGTAAAACGACTCTGAGAACTTTTTCTGAAGAACCCGACTCCACTAGGAAGATGAACAGATAATCGGTCCCAAACTGCTCATAAAGGAGCTCAGAACCTTCAAAGGATAGACTCTGTACTGATTTCTCTCCAAACTCGGTTGCGAAGCTTGTAATTGCACTTAGAAATCCCGAAAGTAATTCATCAAGCTTTCTTGTTTCCGTCTTTGAGAAATGGAATATTGGACTTCCACCGCTTGTAAGAACCATAAACTCATGAATACCGAGTTTTTCGACCAAGTACCTTCACTCCTGCCATTGCGCAGATTTTGTAGGGTCTTTAAGATATCGCCTGTGAACTATTAGATAAGCTCGAAACATCCATATCGTTGTTATGAATCGCTCTGCGTGACAGGTGAGTATGGTCTTGTTGGAGTACCGAGAATTTCCGTTTAAGACAGTGTTGATCTATATCCTCATTGCTGTTCCGTTTGCATTCGCAATCTATGTCATCACAGGTTTCGTTTCAGGCTCGCTATTCGAAGGCTCGCTTTCTCTGCAGGATCATCTCGGACTTCTTGGATATGGCGCTCTCGCAGCGACAATCTTAATGATTCCATTTGGATTACTCGTGGATAGGGTTCGAAAGCACGATCAGCTGATGTATCTGGCTGCTCTCATCCCCAGTCTACTTGGCTTAATCAACGAATTGAATGTCGTTTCAAGTATCTCGGAGATGTTTGGGATTTTATTAGCAACCTCTTCCTTTGCGAGTCTCATTCTGATGCTGCTTTCTTGGACTCTGAGGATAAGTCAGAGTGTTGTAGTCCGATTTCGAGCCCGGACAGTCGCAGTCTTTCTAACGGTTGCAATCGTATTCTCCCTTTTCTTTCAGTTTCTCAATGAGAGCAATATAACTCTGGACTCTGACACTATCGCTCTTCCTGCCTTGATATCATTAATAGCTATCATCATATCAATGGCATTTCGACCATGGAGAGTCCCTCGAGCACTTCTTGGGATCTCTGGTAGTTCATTCAAATACTTCATTCCACTTACACTGATAATGGGGGCTCACATGCTTTGGTTCTTGGTCACAAAACAGGCACTCAAAGATCTTAATCCCACATTCATTTCTCTAAGTAATTCAGTTGATTTTAATCCACGCTTTCTTGAGTATATTCCTCTTGTTGTAGCAATCATATTGTCTGGAATAATTGCAGATCAGATTGGGAGAAAGACAGCCTTTCGGTTCGTCGTGTTGTTAATGGGTCTATTGACAATCTTTGGGTCGTCCCTCTATGCAGCGAATCTACTAAACTGGTTATTGATATCAGAGAGATTTGTTGAAGGCTTTCTACTTGGGCTTTGCCTGTTTCTCATATGGCCTGAGATTGGTTCAATAAAGACCAAGGGTACTAGAGTGTCTCTATATTGGTTCTTTTTCCTGGGATATATTACTCTATTCTGGGCTTTGGATCTTAATGCTGTAGTATTTGGTATAGTTTTCACTACACCAGAGTTATTGTCTGTTTTCGGAGGTCAGGTTGCAATACTTCTGTCATTGATCGCCCTTTTCTTGACTGGTCCCCTGCCAACAGCATTGACCCGGGAAATTGAGATGGAGGATTTAGATTTCGGATTTGACGAACGCCAGGTGAAAAGGACAGTTGATGCATTTGTGCAGGCTGATGACTTTGCGTCAATTCGAAGTCAGATAGATATCATTGATGCAGGTAGTGAAATTAGCGATAGCGAGATGGATGCTATCTTGGGTGATGAGTTTAAGGAGATGCTCCCCCTCCGACGAGTTTCGGGCATTGGGGAAAGCCTAGAGAAGAAATTGAATGCGGCGGGCTATGAGTCCGCCGCCCAGTTAGCTGGTGAGTCTGCTCAAAGGCTAGCCCAGAAGATTGATGGGCTCAGTATTGAACGTGCAGAAAGAATCCTCAAGGATGCAAGGAAAGTCGTCAAGAAGACGGTCAAGAAAAAGAAGTAGTTCAATGACTACTTCGGCTTGTCCATTAGATTCCTCTTCGTCTTTACCTTTCCTTTGGAAACGTGTGGATTTCTTAGGACTGAATCCCCTGACTTCTCTAGCTCACGAGCCTGGTCAGCAAGACCTGCTGCAACTCTCATCATCTCATGACCTGCCGCAACTAAGGGGATGTAATCCTCTGCTTCTTTGGTCTTGAAACATCCTGTTGCTGTAATCTCTGCCACAGCCTCTGAGATTGTAAGTGCAGCAATTGCCTTGGCTTTTGCATATGGATTTTCAAAATACCCACAATTGACTGCTTTTTCAACTGTTAGCTTCAATCTGGGCATCTCAGGGGTTTCTCCCGCTTGCATTGCCGAGATGACCTTGTCGATTTCATGTTGAATCGCCCTTGCGACTCCAGTTGCAGACAGTACCTTGATCGCATCCGCATTGAAGAGAGACATCTCTGTCGGATCAAGGAACTCCTTTTTTGCACCTATCATGGAGTCGGATGGAATCACGATGAACCCTTGGCCATCAAGAACGTGAGGCTTTTTCTTGCCCTCCTCATCTTTCTTATAGAATGCCTTCTCTGCGGGACCATCAGAGATAGAGATTGTGGGAATCTTCGCTTCAGCCAGCATTTCTCTGACCTTTGTTGGACCGGGTAGTGCCGCATTTGGACTCACAACAAGTACAAGATGGGGTGCCCAAGCAATGATTGACTCAGTGGGTCCCATACTTGATTGTTCGTCCATCTTTGCACCACTGGTGATAGCACGGACATTGATATCATCGCGCTCTGCGCGTTCGTCAAACATAAGATCTAGAAGAGGAGCGGAGGCGATTGCTCCAAGCTTGATTACTCCTACATTGATTGTAGTTGTTGACATTTTATCAACTCACTCCTACGTCACGCAGCACAACGCTCGACAAAACTGTTGCGGTTCATTTTTTTAGATAATATGCCAATCCCGTACCTGCTAAAAGGTCGGCTCCTCGCAGATGTTTCCCGCAAGTTGCACATCGAAAGACGATTCTTGGGTCGTTTGAAGCAGTCCCGCATTTATTGCAAAGCGGTTCGACATCGAGGACAGCAAGATCTCCTACTTTAATCGGTTGTTTGCAATTCTGGCATGTAACTTCTGCAATATCATCAACCAACACTGCGTGAAATTGATTGCTGCATTTTGGACAAAAGAGTGTGTATACTTTATGGATGTCGTTGGAATCACAGCGAGGACAAAGAAGCTCAATGGTGAGATCCGATTCACCACACTGCCGACACTCAACCCGTCTTCCAAATGTACGAGACTCGAGTATGTTTTCATCTTCTAAATCTTTTAGCATTCTTACAACTTCATCATCATCAAGACCGAGATAATCATGGACATTTGGATATCTGACTGAAGCCCGTAGAACATGTTTTGGTGTGATTACCTGAATTCTTTTGTTTGACATGTCGTCAAAGAGTTTCTTCACACCAGGATTGGTTAGGAGTTCTGCTCCACTTGTTTCATCAATCAATTCATTAAGTAGTTCAAATGCCCGTTGAATTTCAGCGTCCCAATTATCACTATTGAAATCGATATATTTTATAAGTCGAAGTAGATTGCGCTCAATAGTTGGTGTATTGTCGCCCTCGCTCAAAAGGATAGCAATGCAGTTAGGTGGTTTCATATATGAAATAATGAGTCCTCGCGGTAATTTTGAATAGCCTATTTCTGACTCTCGGTTCACTCCATGTCCCATAAAGACGATCATGGCTTCCTCGCCTGAGAGAGTTTCAGTCTCAGGATACGATCGACCGACTGAGGGGCCGAGAACATCATCCCACCATATCGAGTGAATTGCCTTTGGCACTTTTATTTCCCCGATGTCTTGCTAGTCCCTTTTTTGATAGAGATGCTCAATGCCTGAAAAAACATTCTATCTTATCAGCCTATGCCATACGAATACTAGAGTGTTGTTGTATGGAACAACTAGTACCGAAGAGTATAAAACCGCACCAAGAAGTTCGAGCGGTCAACAAGGCCAATACAGAGAACAAAAGGAAGTCTGACGCATGGTCAAAATTGGTTACAGAAACATTGCAATCATATTCATTCTAGCATGGCTTGTGCTTTCACCCTATGCTTTGACAGCGAGTAATCTTAACAAAACGAACAATCCTACAAAAATAATGACACTCGCTGCTCCTACGATTTCTGGACCTAGTACCTATGAATTTGAGAATGGAACCCTTGGGCACACTCTCGTATACACTGCTAGCGATCCACATCCTAAGAATTACACAGTGACGGTCGATGGGGATGAGTTGGACAATGGCATTTGGACTGGGGGCAAAATAACAGTGTATTTGGTCTTGCTCTATCACGATGGACGTATCAATACTCTTCCAAAGACTTTGACCATGGTCTGCACAGTGTTCAATGATGAGGGTGAGAGTGCCTCTGCGACAACCATTATCACGGTTATTCTGGATGAGACTGCGCCAATCATTGCCCAACCTGATAACATCACCTATGAGGTCGGCAGTTTTGGCCATGAGATCAGGTGGAACATCACCGAAGCCAATCCAGATTTCTATAACATCACTCGTATATCGAATGAACCTGTGAATAACTCAACAGTAATTGAGGCGGGAGATTGGATTGAAAAGAATATCACGATCAGCATCGATGGATTGAATGCATCTCGGTGGTATCTCTATTCTTTGTTCGTCAATGACACCTTCGGTCGAAACTCAACGAGCTTTGTGAATGTAACTGTTACACCTGACACAACATATCCCACGATCACGTCACCTGAGGACGTAGCATTCGAGTTTGGCAGCAAAGGACATGAGATCCTCTGGCATGCATATGATAGCAATCCAAAGAACTATACAATCACAGCACTGATCCTCTATAATGACACTGTCTATGGTAATGTTTCAGAACATAGCACATTCATAGATATCATACAAACAGACTGGTCCTTTACCGATCCCAAAGGCGGAGATATCGCCACTTCTGTTGACCATCTGTTCTTAGGAAACTATACTATAACCCTCACACTTTTTGACGACTTTGGGAGAATGACCAATGATTCTGTCAATGTGACCATCTATCGTGATCTTCGCTCACCGGTGATTACTTCATCTGGTGACCTGTCCTATGAGGAAGGGTATACAGGTTATAGTATCAATTGGACTATCGAAGAGAACAATCCAAAGTCCTTCAACCTTACACTTGATGGTGCGGTTTATGACAATGGAACGTGGCGAGGTGAAGGGTATGTGATTAATGTGGATAGGTTTCCTGTAGGCACATATCTCTACAACATGACGTATACTGACTTCTTCAATCAGAGCTCGTTCTCCGTGATAGAAGTTGAGGT
Source organism: Candidatus Thorarchaeota archaeon (assembly GCA_016840685.1). GTDB lineage: Archaea > Asgardarchaeota > Thorarchaeia > Thorarchaeales > Thorarchaeaceae > SMTZ1-45. The sequence continues at coordinate 4,289 of JAEORX010000012.1, read as the reverse complement.
CACAGCTGATGCCCATCAGCCTCTTGTTGCTGAAGTGAGTACATTCCAGACCTTCTCAACCTCAACCACAAATAATCTGACAGTTCATGCTTATGCTTGGGATTTGAACAACATCAGCAGTATCGAGATTCAATGGGGCGTTGGAGACCCCGAATCTCTTGATTTCGAATACGACAGTAAAGACATGGTTCAATCCGAGATTGCCAATATATTCACTGCATCTCTTGGTGAATATGCCCACGGGGGAGTTGTCTGGTTCAAGATTATGGCACAGGACAATTCATCTGTTAAACTTGAATTTGATACTGGTTGGATCTCTGTAGAAATCACAAGTCAGGGTATTGATCGAGTGCCAGCACTGCTCTACGCCGCTGTCTTAGGCTTTGGTGCCTTATCCTTGCTTGTCATCTTCGTTCTATACTTCAGAACGAGAACTAGGTAATTGATTAGTTATTCAGTAGGTTTAGAACTTGTACAGGAATCTTATCACGGTTCAAGACAGTCAGTTCAATTAATACCACATCGCTTCGAGCTCTCACCTCGTCAAGAAAGGGATGCCTCTTGTCTTGAAGCGTGCCTATGACACACCTTGTGTCTAGGCAGTTACGAACCTCTTGAATGAAGAGTCGAGAGTATATCTCCATCTTTGCTATCTCATCAATGATTATCAGCTTGCCTGCTCTTCTTGCGCTTTCTAGTTCTGGCACAATAATAGTTACTATATCATGAATATTGACTCCATATTTTCCAACTCGATATGTGGTTTCAAAATCAATATGGGCAAGTATCCCACTCTCTCCCGAAAGAGTTTCGATACGAAAGCCCACACGCTTCCCATGTTTTCGAATCTCACTCGACCAGAATCCATTCACCCTTGAAGGACCAAGTCCTTCAATGATGCGTTTTATTGCTGTCGTCTTTCCTGAACCAGGCTTGCCAGTGAGAAGGATGTTGCTATTCATCACTCACATGAAACTGCAATGTCTTATCAATTTGCATATTTTAGTGACTTAATGCGAAGGCGTTAACTTGTATCTCTTGTTCATTTTAAAACGAGCGGAGTTGACCACTGACTGAACCGCCTTATCGTCGAGCTCTTCTCCCTCTAGGATGCCTTCTTTGATTGCTTTCCTCAGTACTTTTTCTGCACGGTCACTTCTGACAATGGCTGTTGTCCAACCCTCATCTGAACCGATGTTGCCGCATGAGATGTCGGAGTTCATGCCGGTCAAATCGGTGCAGTAGGAACAGGAGGATGCAGCAATATAGTCAAGTTCTTTCACTGGCCAGCTCTTCACATCCCCTCCAACAGTGACCATGAAATTCCCTCCAGCGATGGCGAATCTCTCAACCTTTCTGATGTCGATTCCTTCTTTCTTCAGGAAATCCACAAGTCCTTCATAACCAAATGACTCCATACAGAAGAGACTTATTTTGAACGCACTCATCTCTGGGTCCACATTGAAAACACTTCCAGGATGGGTCTGCATTCGATGTATTGCATCGATGTTACATGCTGTTCCAACGACAGCTACCGATGACAGATTCTCCTTGAAGAAGTTCAACATCTCTCCGACAACCTGTGCATGTGTGTAGATGGTTCCGCCTGTTTTGAGCAATTCATCTCTCGTTGTGACCTTCTTGGCTGTTGGCATCCAAGGTTTGTCCTCTCTCTGACCAACAACAATTGCTGCCTCAATCTCATCATCATCGAGCATCAATCCGAGAATAGCTGTGACAGCGCCACCATCTTGACGACTGTGCTCTCCAAGAGACCTGACCCTCCAAGCACTGATATATGAGCCAATAATTTCATTTTCCAGGATAAATGACCTTGGACACATTGCATAGCATGTGCCGCAGGCGATACACTTTCCTGTCAGTGTTGGGACATATTTTCCATCTATATACTCACCAGTTAACGCTTCCACCGGACACCCCGCAACACAAGACCCACACTCTACACAGGCTCCTGTTTGCACTACCTCCTTCTCGAGTTTCTTGAAGGCAAAACGTTTTGTGTTCTCCTTCAACCATTCTTGACTCTTTTCTGAGATAATCTTGTGGTTTCTTGTCATTCTGATTGCCTCTGCAAACAACTTCATTTTGCTGAGTGTTGGTACTATTTAGAAGTGCCGGAATTCTTCATTGGCAAAGGTATATCAAGACAACCGAATCGAGTGACTCTGATGGCAATGAAGCTCTCGAGTGACCAAATTGACATGTTGATATCGACAAGTGAGAAACAAGTCTGTGCTACAGACGAATGCTGCGTGCAACTAGTGGCTATTGCAGACCTTCCAAGCAGATTTGGAGAGTTTCAGATTGCAGGATTCGTAAGTCCCTGTGATGGAAAGGAGCATACCGCCATCATAAGAGGGGGTGTCATCGGAAAGGAGGGTGTTGTCACTCGAGTTCATTCGGAGTGCTTGACGGGTGATGTGATGGGCAGTAAACGTTGTGACTGTCGAGACCAGCTCCTAGAGTCTCTTAAGATCATTGAAAGAGAAAAAGAAGGAGTCCTTCTCTATCTCCGGCAAGAGGGAAGGAATATTGGTCTTACTGAGAAGATAAGAGCCTACGCTCTTCAAGACCAAGGTTTTGATACGATTGATGCCAACATACATCTAGGTTTCAAACCAGACGAGCGAGACTATGGAATAGCGGTAAACATCCTCAAGAACCTACAGATACAGTCAATAAAACTGCTGACAAATAACCCTGAGAAGATTCGTCAACTCACCGAAGCTGGTATCAAAATTGTGGAGCGACTCCCTCTCATAGTCGAACCCTCGGAATACAGTAAAGCCTACATTGAGACCAAGGCAAGACGATCTGGTCATCTTTTTGGGAAATATGCTGATATACATGATATTCAAGATATTCAATCAATTGACCCTGAGAATCTTAGTTAATCCACTTTTTTCACTTGTTTCTTCCCTACAGATTCGACATGTTGTCTTAGCACATCTTCCGAGTTGTCAGCCTTGACAAACACAGGGACACTGTCAAGGCCCGTTGCGATATAACTTGACAAGAGCCATGATCCCGGTGGAAACTCCAGAGTCTTGTCCAGAATGCTCAGGTCTATCTGAAATGAGCTGCTTACGACAGTTCTGTCATAAGGTCGTGGTAGGGTGCCCACAAAGAAGGTGTGAAGTTGTTGCATGATGTTTGTGTTCAGATAAGCAATTCTCTGAGTAGCAATCGCTCCGCCAAGACCATACTTCCTTCCTTGTCTTAGCAGTCTCTCGACAGCAGCACTACACTGTCCAAGGTGGCCACTAGCGTTGGAGGGGATAAATTCCTGTGCCTCATCAAAGACAAAGAGAATCTGTGGCTTTATCTCAAAGCTCTTCTTTCGATAGCGAAGTGCAGCACTTGTCAGTTTGATTACAAGGTCTCTTATAGTATCCGGGTCTGCGATTGAGATGCAGACAACCCTTTCGGGACCACTTAATTTCTTCATCAATTCCTTGATTGTTACCCCAGTGCTTTTGGCTTTCTGAGCTCTAGACAACACGCCTTTCAATGTAGACCTTGTCGTAGCCCATGCAAATACTGTTGACTTGTCATGAACTTGGTATGTTTCCATAGCTTGTTTCGCCACAGAGTCCAATTGGTCTATGAACGCGATATCGATTTCTTCATGTTCAGATTTACCTGCTTTGTCGATGAACGATGCAACAAAATCCATGATGGCGTCCATTGCCTGCACATATGTTGGTCTATTCGAGTTCTCTGTACGAATTCCACTCATTTCCTGAAGCAAGCTACTATAGGTTGGCACTTGAGTAAGGGGTCGGTTGTAGAATGTTACCTTCTTCTTGTCATATATTTCCCTCAAAACAGAGTTGGCACGGTCATCTTCCTCGAAGTCCCTAGGTTTCACAACAGAACGTGCAAAATTCTCTGCGGTCTTGGCTTCATCCTCAAGTACAATCAAACTCTCTATTTTTGGGTCCATGAAAACATCGCTTAGTAGGAATGGGTACTCGCAGCTTATATCGAAAATCACAAGCTTTGTCTCTTTATCATGATAAAGGACCCGTCGGAAAAGATTGGCGAGAAGATTGCTTTTTCCGCCGCCTGTAAAGCTAAAGACTCCAAAGTGATAGCGCACAAGTTTTGGCAGGTCGACATAGATTGGTATTTCCTGTCCGGATTCCATGAACATCCTGAGAACTCCGACGCGAGGGTCTTTCTTCGGGTCTGAAGAAGTGGTCTTCTTCTGGTATCCTATTGCCTCTTTGACCCGGGCATTGTAAATCAAGTCGACTGTTTCCATA